>JAUCFZ010000054.1 GCA_030377915.1 Clostridiaceae bacterium HSG29 | reverse complement strand
ATATGATTGCAGTTGAAGAATTTTATTTTAATGAAGATTTTAAAGAAAAAACAAAAAATTATGATCTAGAAGACTCAATAGGTAAACTAATGATTGAAAAACTTAATTTACCCATTGAAAAAGTATCACAAGATGTAACAGTAAAAGAAGAAACGGAAGAATATAAAAAAATATTTAATGTTAGTTTTGATGATAAAATTATAATTTTAGATAGATGGATTTATTTAAAAGATTCAAAAGAGCCATATCAATATTACAAATTGACTATACCATTTAGTTTAACTGCACATCCATTTGTTAACTTATAAGTTAACATTTCTCTTTAAACATCCGGACGACCGAACAATGGAGGACGATATGAATTTAGAAAAAATCCGAAAAAAAATAAAAAAGAAAGTAGGTATTGATGTAAAAGTATCTGAAGAATTACATGCAATTAAGCTTGAAGGAAATGCAAAAGAATGGGAGCAAGTGGTTAAAGCTGGTTATATTGCAGCTGACTCAAAATGTAAAGGAGTGATAAATAATATTTTAGTAGATACAATAGATGATTCTATTTCAAAGCCGAATTTTTATAACGAAGAATTAGATCAAGAAGAATGTGATGTTTTAATTATTGGCGCTGGAATAATAGGATGTTCTATAGCACGTGAGCTTTCAAAATATAAATTAAATATTATTTTAGTTGAAAAAGAACATGATGTAGCTATGCATGCATCTAGTAGAAATGATGGAATGATACATCCAGGTTTTGCTCCTAAAATAAATAGTTTGAAATCAAAAATGAATTTAAGAGGTAATTACTTGTATAATAAAATCTCAGAGGATTTAGATGTAGAAATGAATAAAACAGGGTCTTTAATATTGTTTGATTCTTATAAAACATTACCATTATCTTTGATTTTCAGTATTAAATGTAAAAAAATAAATTTAGAGAGTAAAACTTTATTAAGAAAAAAACTTCTTGAATTAGAACCAAATTTAGCTGAAAAGGTTAAATGGGGATATTATTTACCTTCAGCAAAAGTAATGTCACCATATCTAATGACTGTTGCATATGCTGAAAATGCTGTTAATAATGGCATAAAGCTTTATTTAGATACTTGTGTTATGAATGTTGTTAGAAAAAATAAAGAGATTACTCATGTTATAACAAACCAAGGTGAAATTAAAACTAAAGTTGTTATAAATGCTGCAGGAACTTCTGCAGATATAATTGCAGATATGGCTGGAGATAGATTCTATACAATTCATCCAAGAAAAGGAGAAATTGCTCTTGCAGATAAAAAAGTAGGAAAATATTTTAATAGAATTGCAGGAATGCCAGAAATTAGTTTGAAAAGCAAATCAAAAGGTGGAGGACTTATAAAAACGGTTGCTGGTAATATATTAATTGGACCTAATGCATTTGAAGTGCAAAAGAAAGAAGATTATACAACTTCGAATAAATCTTTAAAAGAAATGATAAATGATAGATTAGAAATTATTAAAAGTGTTCATCAAAGAGACGTAATAACATATTTTGCGGGTACCAGAGCTGCAACTTATAAGGAAGAGTTCATTATAGAATTGTCAGAAAATTTAGATAATTTTATTCATGTAGCAGGAATACAATCACCAGGATTTGCTTCTGCACCAGCTATAGCGGAACGAGTTGAAAATATAACTCTTGAAGTATTAAATAAATCGTTTAATGTTGAAAAAAATAAAAATTATAATCCAATTAGAAGAAAAAATAAAAATTTGAATATCATGGATAAAGAAGAAAGAGATAAATTAATACACAAAAATTCTGATTATGGAGAAATAATATGTAGGTGTGAGGAAATTAGCAAAGGTGAAATAATTGATGCTTTAAATTCACCGATTAGTGTAGACACTGTTGATGGAATAAAAAGACGTACGAGAGCTGGAATGGGTAGATGTCAAGGTGGATTTTGTATGCCGCTTATAATGGAAATTATAAGTGAATATAAAAATTTGAAAATGAAAGATGTATATAAAAAAAATAGTGAATCAACTATTGTAGTTAAAGAAACGAAATGAGGAATGTTATGTATGATGTGATTGTAATAGGTGGCGGGCCTGCTGGAATGGCAGCTGCAATAAAAGCAAAACAAAATGGAAGCAAAACATTAATTATAGAAAGAGAAAAAAAACTTGGTGGAATATTAAAGCAATGTATTCACGATGGTTTTGGTTTAATAAAATTTAAAAAACAACTTACTGGTCCTGAATATGCACAGAGGTATACTGAATTAGTTAATGAATTGAAAATAGAAACTATGGTAAATACATATGTATCTAACTTAAAAGTTAATGGAGATTTCTTTGAAATAACAATAGTAAATAGAAAAGGAATAAAAGTGTTATTTAGTAAAGCTTTAGTTTTAGCTAATGGATGCAGAGAAAGATCGGTTAAACAAATCTTTATAGATGGAACACGACCGTCAGGTGTGTTTACTGCAGGAACAGCACAATATTTAGTGAATAGAAAAGGATATTTACCTTGTAAAAATTGTATAATACTTGGAAGTGGAGATATTGGTTTAATTATGGCTAGAAGATTAAAACTTGAAGGAGCAAATGTTTTAGGTGTTTATGAAGTTAAAAATAGTCCTTCAGGATTAACTAGAAATATTATTCAATGTTTAGATGATTATAATATACCTTTATATTTATCTAAAACTATTTCAACAATTCATGGTAAAAATAGAGTTATTGGTGTTGATATTGTTAGTGTTGATGAAAATTTAAAAGAAATTCCAAATACTAAAGAATATATTTCATGTGATGGAGTAATATTATCAGTTGGATTAATTCCTGAAAATGAAAATGCTGAAAGTTTAAATGTATCTATATCTAAAAATACTAAAGGACCAATAGTAGATCAAAATCTAATGACAAGCATACCTGGAGTTTTTTCATGTGGGAATGCACTTCATGTGAATGATTTAGTAGATTATGTATCTGAAAGTGGCGAAATAGCAGGGTTAAATGCAAGTAAGTATGCATTTTCTCATTATGAAAATTTCGATGAGTTTTTAAATTTAGAATTTAATGATAATGATTTTTTATATGTTGTTCCTCAAAAATTAAAAATAAATTTTAATGAAAATACTATTATTTATTTTAGAGTAAAAGAAGAAATTGAAAATTGTGTTGTTAGAATTTTATATGATAATAAATGTATTTATGAAAAAAAATATAATAAGGTTAAACCACCTGAAATGGAACGAATTATTTTGAAAAATATTAAATTAGATATTACTAAATCTATTTCTTTGAATTTAGGAAAGGAGTGAAAACATGATTAAAGAAATTACTTGTATTTCTTGTCCCAATGGATGCGAGATGTCTGTTGAAGTAGTAGAAAATAAAATTATTCGAGTAGAAAACAATAAATGTGAAAGAGGAATTTCTTTTGCAAATGAAGAAATATTTAATCCGCAGAGAATGCTTTGTAGTACTGTAAAAACTTCAGATCCTAAAAATTTAAGATTACCGGTTAGAACAGATAAGGTTATTCCTAAGAATAAAATATTTGAAGCAATGAAATGTATAAATAATATTGTAATTAATAAGAATATTCAAATGGGTGAAAAAATAATTGAAAATCTTTTAGGGCTAGGAGTTTCAATTATTGCATCACAATCTTTAAAAATAAATTCAAATAATGTCTAAAGCGCTAGTAATAGATTGTGGCACTCAAGGTGTTAGAGCCCTAATTTTTGATAAAAACGGTAAACTTTTAGCGAAAGAAAAAAGAAGTTATGAACCGTATTATTCAATTAAACCTGGATATGCCGAACAAGATCCTGAATTTTATTTTGATGAAGCTATTAAATGTATTAAACAAATAAATAATAATTATTCAGAAATTTTTAATGAAATTGAAGTGGTGTCAGTTACAACATTAAGAGATACTGGTGTATTTTTAAATGAGAATAAAGAAGTAGTAAGACCATCACTTCTTTGGTTAGACCAAAGGAGCACAAAAGAATTTAAACCATTAAAAATATCAGATATTTTATTATTTAAAACTATTGGTATGTATGATTCAATGGTTAATATGCGTGAACATACAAAAGTGAATTGGATTAAAGCGAATGAAAAAAGTAATTGGGAAAAAACAAAATATTATCTTTTATTATCAGGGTATTTTCATTATAGATTAACAGGAAATATTGTAGATTCTATTTCAAATCAAATAGGTCATATACCTTTTAATTATAGAAAGCAAAAGTGGGAACCATCAAGATTCAATTATAGATGGGATGTTTTTGGAATAGATAAAAAAAGATTGCCTCCTTTAGTAAAATCAGGAAAAATAATTGGACATATTACAGAAGAAATTTCATCGATTTCTGGATTAAAAGAAGGAATTCCTGTAGTATCAGCGGCTTCAGATAAAGGTTGTGAAACATTAGGAGTTGGGTGTGTTGATAATAAAACAGTTTCTTTAAGTTTTGGTACTACAGCAACTATACAAACAACGAGTGATAAATATTTAGAACCAATAAGATTTATGCCATCATACCCTAGTGCATTACCTGATAAATATAATCCTGAAGTAGAAGTGTTTAGAGGTTATTGGATGATAAAATGGTTTAAATCTGAATTTGCACAAAGCGAAATGAATGAATCTAAAAAATTAAATATTTCTACGGAAACGTTATTAAATAGAAAATTAAACGATGTACCACCTGGATCGTATGGGTTGATTTTACAACCTTTTTGGACTCCAGGACTTAAAAATCCTGAAGCAAAAGGTGCGATTATTGGATTTTCAGATACACATAAACGAGCACATTTCTATAGAGCTATAATAGAAGGAATTAATTATGGTTTAATGGATGGACTCGATAAAATTGAAAAAGTCACTAAAGAAAAAGTAGAAAAAATATTTGTAAGTGGTGGTGGTGCTCAAAGTGATGTGATATGTCAAATAACAGCAGATATGTTTAATATTAAAGTAATTAGATGTGAGACTTTTGAGACTGCTGGCTTAGGAGCAGCAATGTGTGGGTTTGTTGGAATTAATATTTATAATACTTTTGATAGTGCAATTAAAGAAATGGTTCATTATGAAAAAACATTTATTCCAAATGAATTAAATAAAAAAATATATAATGATTTATTTAATAAAGTATATAAAAAAATATATCCTAAACTTAAAGATCTTTATAGCGAAATAGATGAAATAACAATGGGGGAGCAAAAATATGAGTAAAAATGAATTTTATCCAGATTGGACAGAGGAAGCACCAAATAAAAATAGTTATCGTTCTATTTTGAAATGGGGTGATCCTAATGAATATAAACACCCTAATAGAAGATTATATGCACTTATGAAAAAAACATTTCATATGACAGACGATGATTTTAAAGAAAAACAAGAAACTGGAGATGAAGAAGTTAATTTTACTAAAGCAATATTGCTTTCAAAGGAACAATTAGAATATTTTAAAAATATTGTTGGTGAAGAAAATATTTTAGAGGATAGCTATTCTAGATTGCAAATTGCATATGGGAAAACAATGATTGATTTAATGCGTCTTAGAAAAAATATTGTAGAAAATATTCCAGATATAGTAATACATCCGCGGTCTAAAGAAGATATTATAAAAATTGTTAAATATTGTAATGAAGAGAGAATTCCAGTATATATTTATGGTGGCGGATCTTCAGTTACACGAGGTGTTGAAGCTGTTAAAGGTGGAGTTACACTTGATATGCGTGTTCATATGAAAAAAGTGATTAAATTTAATGAAAAAAATCAAACTATAAAAGTTCAAGCGGGTATGTCAGGCCCTGATTTAGAAAAAACTTTAAATGATGCTCCAAATCTTTTTAATGCAAAACGTAAATTTACATGTGGACATTTCCCACAATCGTTTGAATATTCAACTGTAGGTGGTTGGGTTGTAACAAGAGGTGCTGGTCAAAATTCTACATATTATGGGAAAATAGAAGATATGGTAATTTGTCAAGAATATGTAACTCCAATAGGAACAATTGAAACAAAAGAATATCCAGCAATGGCTACAGGTCCATCAATTGATGAAATAATGATAGGTGCAGAAGGCACTTATGGTATTTTAGTAAACTGTACGTTAAAAGTATTTAGACATATGCCTGAAAATCAAAAAAGATTTTCTTATATATTTAAAAATTGGGATGATGCTATGAATGCTGGTAGAGAAATAATGCAAAGTGAATTTGGATTACCTTCAGTATTTAGATTATCTGACCCAGAAGAAACAGATGTCGCTTTAAAATTGTACGGTATAGAAGGTACTGCAATTGATAAAATGATGAATTTGAGAGGTTATAAATCAGGAGAGAGATGTTTATTTTTAGGATTTACTGATGGTGAGAAGTCGTTTTCGAAAAATGTTAAAAAGAATATTCAAAAAGTATGTAAACGTTATGGCGGTATGTATACAACAGGTTATGTAACTAAAAGATGGGAACACGGAAGATTTAGAGATCCATATATGAGAGAAGATTTACAAGATTATGGCGTTATGACAGATACACTTGAATGTTCAGTTACTTGGGATTCTATGAAACATGTCCATGAAACAGTTAGAGAATATTGTAAATCTAGACCAGATACAATTTGTATGACACATATGTCTCATGTGTATCCTCAAGGTGCAAATCTTTATTTTATATTTATTGCTAAAATGAATACTATTGAAGAATATCTTGAATATCAATATGGAATATTAGATCATATTCAAAAATCTGGAGCGAGCATGAGTCATCATCATGGTATAGGAAAAATGACTGCACCATGGTTAGAATATCAAATAGGTGAAAATCAAATGAATGTATTTAAGAATTTAAAAACATATTTTGATCCAAATAACATTATGAATCCAGGAGGAACATTAGGATTTGATTTAGAAGAAAATCAAAAAAGAAATCCATCAATGTTGAAATAGGTATGTTCAATTGTGTTAGATTCAAACAATGTATATTCATTCTATCATTGGAATATAAAGTACTAGAGACAGAAGCTTTGCAAGAAAATGGAAATTTACAATATAGTATTATATTAGTAGTAACAGTAATCAAAAAGATCAATACTTTTATTAAAGAGTAATTGATCTTTTTTTTGAAAGAAGTATATGATTGGTATTAATAATAATGAATACCGTTCAAATATATTCATTGATTTACAAATGAACAAGTGATATCGTTCGATTGAAAGGTGTTTTTTATAAATTAGAAAGGAAAATGCTATGGTTAATTTTAAAAAAACTAAATATCTAATATTGCTTTTATTAGTAATTTACTTTTTAATGGTAAAGAGATTTCTTCGTATAAAGAAAAATTAGAGTTTTATCGATATGATGTTGGTTTTGTATTTCAGAATTTTGTTTTGATAGAGAATAAAACTGTCAGAGAAAACCTTGAAATGGTTAATAAAAAGTATAGAACATCATATAATATAAAAAATGTCCTAGAAAAAGTTGATCTGCTCGATAAAATCGATAGTAAGGTTTATACATTATCTGGAGGAGAACAGCAAAGAATTGCTTTAGCAAGACTTTTTTTCAAGAAGTCGAGTATCATTTTAGCAGATGAACCCACAGGTTCTTTAGATTATGGAAATGCAAAAAAAGTAATGGAGATTATAAAAGAATTAAATAATGAAGGTCGTATTGTTATATTAGTTACTCATGATGAAAAAACTAAACAAATAGCTGATAGGATAATTGAAATATGAAGAACAAATGCGGATTTTGCATTAAGTAAAAGAAAAAGATGCTTGAATCGATAATAAACAATACATAACTTAAGTGTTTCTGAAAAATATAAAATTTCTTGTACTGTGCCAATCAAAATGTTAAAATTTACTTAGTAAATTCTGTAAATAATAATATTTAACAGAATATTAAAAATGACTATTATAAAAATCTGTAATAGAAAGAAATTAGATTATTGAAGTTCAATATGTGTAAAAGTAAATATTTTGTGTATTATTAAATGAAGTATATAGAGTAATATTACCGAATTTCGGTTATGCTGAAGATTTGGAAGGATTACCGATATAATAGGAATTTATAGTATCGGTAATATAAACGTTAATGTGAAATGGCGCTTCGCTTCATTTCACATTAACGCCGGGCGCCTACGGCTCAGTAAAGCAATGTGGCGAAACCACCACATCACTTAACTGCTCCTTGCCAACAATTTCACTTGTGCGCTAAAGCTCACCGTGGAATCGTCGTCAAGGCGCCCGGCGTTAGAAGACATAAATTACTGTTATAAGGAGGATAATAATGAATAATGAGCAAATAATAAATATGTGTAGTACAGTTATTCCGAGAATTAAGAGAAATAATTCTGCCTCTGCATTAATGTCTGAAGCAAAAGAGCTAATTATATCATGTATAGGTAAAAATAATTCGTTTTATAAAGAACTTGATAGATTCGTGCCGACAAGATGTGATGCAGGTTATTTAGCGGATGAAGTTAAAGCAATCCTAGAATCTTTTCAACATTTTATTGAGATGGATTATGTAAAAGGAATATCAATACAAAGACAAGCTCAATTAGATGTAGTAAGTGATTTTATGTCACAAGCTAATATGCTATTAGTAGATAAAAAAATACATCCGGCTATTTCAATTGCTCTTGGAGGAGCTTCATTGGAAGAATTTTTAAGAAATTGGGTAGAAGATGCTGATTTGCTTGCTAACAATATGAAACAATCATTAGACTCATATTCAAAAGCTTTAAGAAGCAATGAGTTAATTACCAAACAAGATTTAAAAGATATTACTTCTTGGGCTGGGTTGCGCAATTCTGCTGCACATGGTCACTGGGAAGAGGTATCCGATTCTAGAAGAGCGGTTTTAATGCTTGAAGGGATTAGTTTGTTTATGAGAAAATACTCTTAATATAAGTAATGCAAAGCTTCCGTAATTTACGTCTTCTAACAGAGTATTGCCAACATTTACTCTCTTTGGAGTAAGGCTTTGTTGGTCAGAGTGAACATCGGCAACACCCGGAACGTTAATGTGACAGAATCAATTAAATTTTATTTGTGTAATGTATCTAATACTAATTTAGTCATAATAATATTGTGTTAAGATAAAATAGTTTCGTCACAAATATTGTATAATAATTGTGACGAGGTGAATTATGGAAAGAAAAATTGTTATTAATAAAATAAAAAATAGAATTCGATTATCAGAAAAAGGGACTATATTTTTAATTTTAATACCTATTTCATTTTTAGGTGTATTATATACAACCTTCAAAAAATCAGAAAGTAACATTGTAATTAAATTGTTTTTAGGTGTATTTTTAGGAGTAATTGTTGCTTTTGTAATGTTCTATATTAGCACATATATTGGAATGAATTCATATTGAGAAAGATACAAAAGTAGAATTGATTAAATTATAAAAATGTAAATCAAGTAAACTATTTGAACATATGTTATTAAAGAAGGTATTGTTAAATATAAGCGAAGAAATTATATCGAAAGAAATGTAATGTAAGAGATATGTGAAGGAAGAATAGTAGTTTGATGCAAGTTTCGTAGTATAACACGCAATTTCCATCATATCCTCATGTATAAAATGATTGAGATTTACATGTATATGAACTTTAAAAATAAATTGAAGCAAAGATAGGGATACGATGGAAATTGCGGGAACGTTAATGTAATTCAAATACTAGTTAATTTAAAAGCAATCCGGTAATATGTCAAGATAAAAAATTAGATAAAAAGCTAAAAAACATATAAAATTTTGCATCACAAAATAACCAACTAAAAACAGAAAATTCAGAAGGCAGATAATTTATTCAATTACATTACTTCCAACATACTTGTCGGAGTAAAGTTGATTATTGCTCAGCAATGCAAAAATCAAACGAATTAATTTACGTGAAGTAAGTGCGAGTGCTCTTTTGT
>JAUCFZ010000053.1 GCA_030377915.1 Clostridiaceae bacterium HSG29 | reverse complement strand
TACAATAGAAGTAGTAAAAAATGTAGAAAAAAATATAGTATTAAGATTAGCTGCTTTTTTTCATGATATAGGAAAGCCACAATCGTTTTTTATGGATAATGATGGAGTAGGTCATTTTTATGGACATGATAAACTTTCAGTTGAAATAACAAGATATATTTTAATAAGAATGAAATATTCAAATAATATTATTAATGAAGTTTTAAGTTTAATAGATACACATATGATAGTTTATAGGGATGAATTTAAAAATAGTGCTGTTAAAAAATTGATGAGAAAAGTAAATGTTGATAATCTTATAAAATTTCAAATTGCAGATATTAAAGCTACAGCAAATCCAAATAAATATGAACATGTACTTAAATTAAAAAAAAGATGTGAGGAAATTATTATTAATAAAGAACCAATAAATGTGAAACAATTAGAAATAAATGGATATGATTTAATAGAAATGGGATTAAAACCTGGAAAATTAATTGGCAAAATATTAAATGAATTATTAGAAATTGTGATGGAGAATCCAAAGCTAAATGAAAAAGAAAAACTAATGAAAGAAGTTAGAAGAAAATGGCTTATTTAAAGATTTTTATATATATTTTTTATTATTTAGCTCTTGAATAATTAATATATTAGCGATATAATGGACAAGTATGAGACTGAAAAAAAATTAATGTTTTGTGAGTAATGGAGGAGGAGCTATTTTATGAAGATTTTAGTAATTAACTGCGGAAGTTCATCGTTAAAATATCAATTGCTTAATATGGAGAATGAACATGTTTTAGCGCAAGGTTTGGTTGAAAGAATTGGTTTAGAAAACGGAAGTTTGAAACATGAGACACCTGAATTTGGTAAAAAAGTTATTAAAGACAATATGAGTGACCATCGTGTTGCTTTAAAACATGTTTTAGATTCATTAGTAAATGAAGAATATGGTGCAATTAAATCATTAAAAGAGATAGATGCCGTAGGACATAGAGTAGTTCATGCAGGTGAAAAATTTGCTGAATCAGTTGTTATTACTACAGAAGTAAAAGATGCATTAAAAGAATGCATTGAATTAGCTCCGCTTCACAATCCGCCTAATATTATGGGTATAGAAGCAATAGAAGAATTATTACCAGGCATTACAAATGTTGGAGTTTTTGATACTGCATTCCATCAAACTATGCCAAAAGAATCATTTATTTATCCACTACCATATGAGTATTATGAAAAATATGGTGTGAGAAGATATGGTTTCCACGGAACTTCTCATAGATATGTAGTTCAAAAAGCTGCTGAAATGATGGGTAAGGATATTAAAGATTTAAAATTAATTAGTTGTCATTTAGGAAATGGAGCAAGTGTTGCTGCTGTTAAAGGTGGGAAATCAGTTGCTACTTCAATGGGTTTCACTCCACTTGAAGGATTAGTAATGGGAACAAGAACTGGAGATTTAGATCCAGCAATAGTTACATTTATTATGAATAAAGAAAATTTATCTCCACAAGAAATGGATACAGTTATGAATAAAAAATCAGGTGTATTAGGAATTAGTGGCGTTAGTAGTGATTTTAGAGATATTGAAGATGCTGCTGCTGAAGGAAACGAAAGAGCTCAATTAGCTTTAGATACATTTGATTTAAGAGTTAAAAAATATATTGCTGCATATGCTGCTGTTATGGGTGGCGTTGATGGTATAATCTTTACTGCAGGTTTAGGTGAAAATTCAATTGATAATAGATTAGCTATTATGAGTGGAATGGAATTCCTAGGTGCTAAATTAGATGTTGAAGAAAATAAAGTAAGATCAGTAGAGAAATTTATTAATTCAGATGATTCAAAAATAAAAATAATGGTAATCCCTACGAATGAAGAATTAATGATTGCTCGTGATACAAAAGAATTAGTTTAATATTACCTTGACAATATTATAAATTAATCTTATAATTATTGTGTTGTTCAATTTTGAGGTGTTATTATGAAAATAGTTTTAAACAATTTATTTGTGGATAAGGATTTTGAAAGTTTTAGCGGTAAAGTTAATGTTGATACTGTTGGATTTGAAAAATTCTTAGTGAAAAGTTTCAGCTCGTGTGATATAAATATTAATATGTATAAGGTAAATGATAAAATATTCATTGATTTTAAATATGATATGGAAGTTGTATATAGCTGTGCAAGATGTTTGTCAGCTGTACCTAGACATGTGACTGAATCTTTTTCAAGAGAAATCCTTGAAGAAGGCGATAAATTTGGAGAAGATATAGGTGTTTTCACAGTTAAAGATGGAATAATCGATGTTGAAATAATCCTTTCGGAAGCACTTTTTATTAATTTGGAACCTAGTGTTTTATGTAGTGAAAACTGCAAAGGCCTTTGTCCTAAGTGCGGAGCAAATTTAAATGAGGGAGAATGCGATTGTGATTTACATGATGTAGATCCAAGGTTTTCAAAGTTAATTAATCTAAAAGAAAAGTTAGATAAATAAGGAGGTGTTAGCATGGCAGTACCTAAGCGTAAAACATCAAAGAAAAGAAAAAGATCAAGAGAATCAGCTAATATGAAAATGAGTGCTCCAAACTTAAGTGTTTGTCCTCAATGTCATGAGCCAAAATTACCACATAGAGTATGCTCTAATTGTGGATACTACAACAAAAAAGAAGTTTTAACTGTTGAGTAATTTAATAAGAAAGAATTAATAACTATATGTTATTAGTTCTTTTTTTTTGATATAATAAATATGTTGAACACTTGCAACTAACACAAGGTAATAGAACTTAATAATATATTTTAAAAAAAGAGTTGCTTTTTTTAATAATAGGCTTTATACTATGTTTTAGTAGCAGGTACTAATAATTAGTGCTAAGCGGAGGTAATATGAAAAAAATTAAAAAATCGGAACGGCATCAGGAAATAAAAAAAGTGTTGAAAAACAATCCTTTTTTTACAGATGAAGAATTAAGTGAAAAGTTTGGAGTTAGTGTTCAAACTATTAGGCTTGATAGAATGAGTTTAAATATTCCTGAATTAAGAGAAAGAGTTAAATCCGTTGCTACGAAAAATCTTCAAAAAGTAAAATCACTTGGTGAAGGTGAAATTGTTGGTGAATTGATAGACTTGCAATTAAACAAGAATGCAATATCAATTCTACAAACTGATGAATCAATGGCATTTTCTAAAACTAAAATTGTTAAAGGACATTACATATTTGCAATGGCGGAGACATTAGCTCTAGCTGTGATTGAAAGTAATGTTGCATTAATTGGAGTTGCAAATGTAAAATATCGAGTTCCTGTAAAAGCTGGTGAAAAACTAGTTGCAAAAGCTGAAGTTATTAATAAGCGAGGAAGCGAATATTTTGTGCGAGTGTGGATTAATGTTAATAATGATCAAGTTTTTAGAAGCAAATTTAGATTAGTGTCAATAGATTTGGAGGTTTAGGATGAAAATAGGTATAGATGCATTTGGTGGAGATAATGCTCCAGAAGCAGTAATACTAGGAGTTAAAGAAGCTCTAAATAGTATAGAGAGCAATATTGTACTATATGGAGATGAAGCAACAATAGTAAGATTACTAACAAAACATGAAGTTAATTTACAAAAAATTGAAATAGTCCATACAACTCAAATAGTTAGCGGTGATGATAAACCGGTAATGGCAGTAAAAAAGAAAAAAGATTCTTCAATGATAAAAGGTTTGATGGATCTTAGAAAAAAAGAAGTTGATGCATTTTTATCAGCTGGGAATACGGGAGCTTTACTAGCTGGAGGACTTTTAAAAGTGGGAAGAATTAAAGGTGTTGATAGACCGGCTTTAGTTTCTGTTTATCCAACTAATATAGGAATCTCAGTTCTTGCAGATGCAGGTGCAAATGCGGAATGTAAAGCAAGAAATTTAAAAGAATTTAGCATTATGGGAAGTTTATATGCAAAAGAAATACTTCAAATTGAAAATCCAAAAGTAGGACTTGTAAATATTGGAGATGAAAAAGGAAAAGGAACTGCTTTAGTTAAAGAAGCATATGAAGAAATTGAGAAATTAGATAATATAAATTTTATTGGAAATGTTGAAGCAAGAGATATTCCGTTTGGACAAGCAGATGTAATAGTATGTGATGGTTTTACCGGAAATGTTATTTTAAAATTGTCTGAAGGAGTAGCAAAATCACTTTCTGATATGTTCAAAAGTGCATTTATGAAAAATGTATTTACTAAAATATCTGCACTAGCAGTAAAAAGTGGGTTATCTGATATTAAAAAGAAACTTGATTACTCTGAATATGGTGGAGCACCTTTATTAGGTGTGAAAGAACTTATTGTTAAAGCTCATGGTAGTTCTAGTCCTAAAGCATTTAAAAATGCAATTATTTATGCTGAAAAAGCATTAAAAAATGATTTAATTAGGAAAATTGAAAAGAACTTATAAATAGGAGTGGTAAATTGAATAATTTTAAAAGCGTAGGAATAATTGGAACGGGTAGTTTTATACCTGAGAAAATTGTTACAAATCATGATTTGGCAAAAATTGTAGATACATCCGATGAATGGATTGTAAGTAGAACTGGAATAAAGGAAAGAAGATTTGCAAGTGAAGAGATAGCAACTTCTGATTTAGCATATGAAGCAGCTAAAAAAGCAATTGAAAATGCAGGATTAACACCTGAAGATATTGATTTGATTATACTTGCAACATTAACACCGGATATGATTCTACCTTCTACAGCTTGTATTGTTCAAGATAAATTAAAAGCTGTAAATGCTGCGGCATTTGATTTATCAGCTGCCTGCTCAGGTTTTCTATATGGAATAACTGTAGCAAAACAAATGGTTAGCACTGGTGTTAATAAGAACGTTGTTGTTATTGGTGCTGAAGCAATGTCAAAAATGCTAGATATGGAAGATAGAAATACATGTGTGTTATTTGGTGACGGAGCTGGTGCGGTAGTTATTTCTGAAGTGGAAGAAGGAAGTGGAATTCTTGCAACTGAACTGGGAGCTGATGGATCAGGTTCTATGTATTTAAACATACCTGGTGGAGGATCAAGAAATCCTGCATCGCATAAAACAATTGATGAAAGACTTCATTTTATGAAAATGGAAGGTCAAGGAGTTTTCAAATTTGCAGTAAGAATTATGAGTAATGCAACAAAAAAAGTAATTGAAAAAGCTGGTATTGAATTAACTGATATTGACTATATGGTTCCTCATCAAGCAAATATTCGTATAATTGAAGCGGCTGCAAAGAAAATGAAATTACCAATGGAAAAAGTTAAAGTGAATTTAGATAGAATTGGAAATACTTCTGCAGGGTCAATACCTATTGCATTAGATGAAGCATTAAAAGAAGGAAAGATAAATAAAGGTGACAATGTAATTTTAGTTGGCTTCGGTGGCGGATTAACATGGGGTTCTTGTTTAATTAAATGGTAAGGAGATATAATATGAGAAAAATAGCATTTGTTTTTCCAGGCCAAGGAGCGCAATACTTAGGTATGGGAAAAGAATTAACAGAAAAATATAATGTTGCTGATGAAATTTTTAACGAAGCTTCAATAGCGTTAAATCAAGATATGAAAAAACTTGTATTTGATAGTTCTGATGAAGAATTAAGACTTACAGAAAATACTCAACCTGCAATACTTACAACTTCAATTGCAATTTTAGAAGTACTAAAGGCTGAAGGGATTAATCCTCATGCCGTAGCTGGATTAAGCCTTGGCGAATATTCAGCGCTTGTTGCTTCAGGCGCAATGGAATTTAAAGATGCAGTAAAAGTAGTAAGACAACGTGGTAAATTTATGCAAAACGAAGTTCCAGTTGGAAAAGGAGCAATGGCTGCAATATTATCTCTTGATAAACAAGAGGTCCATAAAGCATGTGAAAATGCAAGTCATATTGGTATTGTAGAGCCTGCAAACTATAATTGTCCAGGACAAATTGTAATAGCTGGAGAAAAAGATGCAGTTAAAAAAGCTACAAGCCTTTGTAAGGAATATGGAGCTAAAAAAGCGATACTTTTACCTGTATCTGCACCATTTCACACTACAATGTTAGAGGGTGCTGGAGAAAAATTAAATGGTATCTTAAAAAGTATTGAGTATAATGATTTCCAAATACCTGTTGTTGCAAATGTAGATGCAAAGATTATTAAAAAAAGAGATTATGTTAATGATTTGTTAGTGAAACAAGTAAGTAGTCCTGTTTTATGGGAAGATTCAATTAACGAACTTATTAGAGAAGGATATAATACTTTTATTGAAGTTGGTCCTGGAAAATCGTTAGGTAAATTTATTAAAAGAGTTTCAAAAAATGTTGAGATTTTAAATGTTGAAGATTTAAAGTCATTAACTAAAACAATAGAGAAATTACAATAGGGGTGATTTATGTTAAATAAAACTGCAATTGTCACAGGTGGTTCTCGTGGTATTGGTAAAGCAATAGCATTGAATTTAGCTGAAAGTGGTTGTAATATCGTTATAAATTATAATAGTAGCGAGGAAAAAGCTAATAAATTGAAAAGTGAAATTGAAGCGCTTTATAACGTGAAAGTATTAACAGTTAAATGTGATGTTTCAAAATTTGAGGATGTTGAAAATTTATATAAAACTGTAAAAAAAGAATTTGATTCAATAGATTTTTTAGTGAACAATGCTGGAATTACTAAAGACAATTTAATTTTAAGAATGAAAGAAGCTGATTTTGATCAAGTAATTGATATAAATCTTAAAGGGACTTTCAATACATCAAAAATATTCGGAAAGCATATGTTAAAACAAAAAACTGGTAAAATTGTAAATATTTCATCAATAGTTGGAATAATGGGAAATGCTGGACAATCTAATTATGCAGCTTCAAAAGCAGGAGTTATTGGCCTTACAAAATCTTTAGCAAAAGAATTCGCTATAAGAGGAATTAATGTAAATGCTGTTGCACCTGGATTTATTGAAAGTGCAATGACTGATAAACTTCCAGAAGAAGTGATTAAAAAGTATAAAGAAAATATTCCTTTAGGAAATCTTGGTAAACCAGAAGATGTTGCAAAAGTTGTAAACTTCTTATTATCAAGTGAAGCAGATTATATTACTGGACAAGTAATAAATGTTGATGGAGGATTATTAATATAGTTAGTAATTAAATAAAAAATAAATGAAGAATTATAAGTGTATAAAAAGGATGGTAAAAAATGTTTGAACAAGTAAAGAAAATAATTATTGATGAGTTAGCTTTAGATGAGGATGTTGTAATTACTGCTACAACTTCTTTGATGAATGATTTAGAAGCGGATTCTTTAGATGCTGTAGAAATTATTATGGCTATTGAAGATGAATTTGGTATTGAAGTTCCAGATGAAGATGCTGAAGGATTCAAAAACATTGGTGATATTGTTAAATATGTAGAAACTCACAAATAAGAAAAGCAAAAGAGGAGTTATTCCTCTTTTTTTTTAAGGAGGTAAAAAATGCAAAGAAGAGTAGTCGTTACTGGAATGGGAGTTATTTCTCCAATAGGTAATTCAATAGATGAATTTTGGAATTCTTTAAAAGAAGGCAAATCTGGAATTTCAATGATAGAAAATTTTGATACATCAGAATATACAACTAAAATTGCTGGAGAAGTAAAAGAGTTTGATTATTCAAAATATCTTGATAGAAAAGAAGTTAAGAGAATGGATAGATTTACACAATTTGCGGTAGTAGCTGCAGGGGAGGCTCTAGAAGACTCAAAACTTGATGTTAATAATATTGATATGAATAAATTTGGAACAATTCTTGGTTGTGGAATAGGTGGAATTCAAACTTTAGAAGATCAACATAAAAGACTTCTAGAAAAAGGACCTAAAAAAGTAAGTCCATTCTTGATTCCAATGATGATTATAAATATGGTATCAGGTCAAGTTTCAATGAAATTTGGAGCAAAAGGTCCTAATACAACTGTTGTAACTGCATGTGCTTCTGCAACTAATGCGATTGGTGATGCATATAATGTAATTAAAAGAGGCGATGCTGACTTTATGTTTGCTGGTGGTTCAGAAGCAGCAATTACTCCAATAGGAGTTTCGGGTTTTTCTGTAATGAAAGCTTTAAGTACTAGGAATGATGATCCAACAGCAGCAAGTAGACCGTTTGATAAAGATAGAGACGGATTTGTTATGGCTGAAGGAGCTGGAATACTTGTTTTAGAAGAATATGAACATGCAGTTAAAAGAAATGCAAATATTTACGGTGAAGTAGTTGGATTTGGTTATTCAGCAGATGCTCATCATATCACTGCACCAGCACCAGAAGGTGAAGGTGGAACAAGAAGTATGAGGATGGCAGTTGAAAATTCAAATATAAAACCAACTGATGTTGATTATATTAATGCTCATGGTACTTCAACTCCAATGAACGATAAATTTGAAACTATGGCAATTAAAAATTTATTTAAAGATCATGCTTATAAATTAGTTGTAAATTCAACTAAATCTATGACAGGTCACTTATTAGGTGCATCTGGTGGTGTTGAAGCAATTGCGACATTACTTTCAATGAAAAATAGTTATGTTCATAGAACACTTAACTATGCTACACCTGATGAAGGAATCGATTTAGATTACGCTAAAGAAGGAAAGAATATGGAAATAAAATATGCACTTTCAAATTCATTAGGATTTGGTGGACATAATGCAACATTAGCATTTAAAAAATATGAGTAATAAAATAAAGTGAAATTTAGAAAGAGTTAAGCCTTTGGTTTAGCTTTTTTTGTTTTTAAAATTTGAGAGATATAAATAGAATGGCTAAAAAAATATAAAATATACCTAAAATAAATAGGGAGGTTTATATGAAAGTGACAACAACAAATTTACAAAATTCATTTGGTAAGTTTCTTGGGTATGTTAATGAAGGAAAAGAGATAGTAATAACTAAAAATAATAAGCCAATTGCAAAGTTACTTCCATTTGTAGATGATAGTCTTATAGTTGGAGAAAGTATTGATCAATATAATATAAATAAGCATATATCGTATGATGCTTATCTTGAATTAACAAGTAACTCGGATTTCGGATATGAACTAATTGATGGTGAAATATTTTTGCAAGCTAGTCCTTTATATAATCATCAATATGTTCAAATTAAATTAATAATTCATATTGAAAAGTATTTTAATAATAATAAATGTCAATCATTAGCAGCTCCATTTGATGTGATATTAAAAAATGATGAAGAGAAAGAACCGAGTGTTGTACAACCAGATATTTTAGTAATTTGTGATCAGGAAACAGAAATTAATGATGGTCATTATACAGGAATTCCAACTTTAGTTGTAGAAATCCTTTCAAAATCTACAAAAAGTAAAGATATGATTAAAAAATTAAATTTGTATAGTAAATCTGGAATAGAAGAGTACTGGATTGTAGATACTGAGTCAAAACAAATAATTATATATGAATTTATGAATAAAGAAATTGATAGATTTAATATATATCATGAAAATGAAATAATTAGATCTAACAGATATAGTGGATTAGAAATAGATATTAGTCAAATATTTAATAGTGATGAGTAAGTGAACCTCTCCCCCTAAATCAAAAATAAGATTTAGAGGGAGCTTCTTTGTTGTACTTTTAATATTTAAAATTCAAATATTATACTAGACAACTTTAAACGTAGTTTGATAATTAAGTTTTTGCACCTATTCTTAGGCAACCCTTATACGTTTTGGGTAGTTCACATACCCATTATCCCTCACTACTATTATTAGCTTAGGAATACATTTTGTTTTTAAAAACTTTCTTAAAATATTTAATGATCCATTTACATCGGAGTTTATTAAAATATTTTCATTTGATTTAAAAAGTCCTCTTTTTATTCTTCTGTTTTTATTATAATTAGCTTTATTTACTTCTTCTAAATCTAATGCTGAACATCCTGATGTATAGGATTCATTTTGTTCTGAATAATTTATTGCATGCAAATTAGCTTTATATTTTATTAGTTCTTTTAATTTTAAAATTGGTGCTTTCACAAATGTTTTATTATAATTCATATTTTGTTTTATGAATTTCATATCTCCTACTACTATTGTTTTTACTTTTTTATCAATTGCTAATTTTATTATTTGGTTAGATACTTGATGTAAATAATTTAATTTATAATCTTTTAATTTTTTATATAATCTTTTTA
>JAUCFZ010000052.1 GCA_030377915.1 Clostridiaceae bacterium HSG29 | reverse complement strand
TATTTGCAAAATTTGGGAAAGCAAAAAAAGACAAAATAGATATTACTGAAATTATTATTCTAATCATTGTCTTCTTTTTCATATTATCCCTCCATACAACCTATATTATACCATAATATATGGGGAATTAATAAAAATATAAATAAGAAAGAAAGTAGAGATCAAATAACTCAAAAAATGGAAGTTTCAAAAGAATCATTTATTATTGTTTTTAGAAAAGAAAATATTATAATTGGTGGTATTTTACTTGAAATAAAAATGAATTCAAAAAAGTCATTTACTAAAGAATCTGAAAGACTTATGTTTGCTTTAAAGAATATTGCGGAAAGTTATTTATTAAATGAATCTTATTATAAAATAAATGAAATATTTAAAAACGAAATTGTTTATTCAATGATTCAAATGGTTGAGATTCACGATATTTATACTAAGGGTCATTCAGAATCGGTAGCAAATTATTCAAAGGATTTAGCTGAGTATATTGGAATGAGTGATGAAAAAGTTAATGAGATATATTGGGCTGGTATAGTTCACGATGTTGGTAAAATATTAATTGATAGAAGTATTATTAATAAAGAAGGCAGATTAACTGATAAAGAATATGAAATAATGAAAAAGCATCCTGAATTTGGTTATCAAGCATTAAGTAAATCAAAATTAACTAAAAATGTAGCTAATTATGTGCTTTATCATCATGAAAGAATTGATGGCAAAGGTTACCCAGAAGGTTTAAAAGGAGATGAAATACCTATTGAATCAAAAATAATTTCAATCGCTGATAGTTATGATGCTATGATTTCTGAAAGAACTTATAAAAAGAAAATGAGCAAGGAGAAAGCTTTAAAGGAAATAAAAAATAATTTAAATTTGCAGTTTGATGTTGAATTAGGTCTTAAATTTATTGAGATGATGGAAAAACGGTGATAAATGTGAGAAAAAAATTAATAGTATTAATAGTTTTAATTTTATTATCATTATTTATGTCTTTTAGTTTTTCTAATGATAATAAATTAAAAGTTGGTTATTATGATGATTATCCTCTTGTATTTAAAAATGCAGACGGAAATGCAGATGGTTTTGTAATTGATATTATTAAAAAAATTTTAGAAAATGAAGATTATCAAATTGAATATGTTTATGGTACTTGGCCGGAAATGCTTGACTGGCTGAAAAATGATGAAATTGATTTAGTAGTAGGTATTCTTAAAAGTGAAAAAAGAGATAAAATCTATGATTTTAATGAAAAACCATTATTTTTAAGTTGGGGTAAAATTTTCGTAAATACTAATTATGATGTTGAATCAATATTTGATCTTGATGGATTTAAAATAGGATATTTGGAAGAAGATTATTATGCTGTTGAGAAAACAGGATTTATTGAAAAAGCAGATGAATTTAATTTAGATATTGAATTAATATCTTATCCTAACTATGATGATGTGCTTAAAGCAATTAGTAATAATGAAGTTTATGCAGGTGTAATTAATAATCACACAATTATCCAAATATATGATTATAAAAATATAAAAGACTCGCCGATTATTTTTGCAGCTAGTGGTTTTAGAGTGGCAACAAATAATGGTAAAAATAATGAAGTTTTAGATGTTGTAGATAATTCGTTAACTAAATGGAAAAGTGATAAAAATTCATTTTATTACGAAAAATATGATTTTTGGTTTGATGAAGTTGATAATTATAATGTAAAAGCATTTTATTATGAAAATAAGAAAAAGATTATTTTAACTGCTTTTATAATTTTTTTTATAATTTTATATTCTAGGATTCAATTTTATTTTAAAATTAAAGAACTAAATAAAGTTAATATTGAATTAAATGAAGTAAATAAAGAAGTTGATATTAATTATAAGGAAATTGATAAAACTTATAAAGAAATGGATTTATTAGCTAACAAATTTGAGGAATTGACTAATTTTCTAAGTGAAAATATGGAAGTTTTACAAAAAGGCAGTGAAGAATTTTTCTTATCTGAACTTTTAAAGCAATCTATGAATTTAGTTACAGAAGCTGATTATGGTTTTGTATATTATTTTGGTGAAGATGGTTTAATGATTCCGTTAGATGCTATAAATATAAAAAGACCAGATTTTAAAGATTTAAATAAAAAAGATTTAATGTTTCTTAATAAAAAAGTACGAATAGTTGAAGATTTTGTTACTAAATTAATTAAAAAATTAGAAAAGAAAGAAAATATAAAGGAAATGGCTAAAGAAATACCTATTTCTAAAGAATCTTTATTATTAGTTTTAGAAAAAGAAAATAAGACATTTGGTGGTGTTATATTAGAGATAAAGAAAGGTTCAAAAAAATCATTTTCTATAGAGTCTGAAAGAATTATGATTGCTTTAAAAAACATTGCTGAAAGTTATTTTTTAAATCAAAATTTTCATAAAACGGATGAAGTATTTCAGAAGGAACTTATTTTTTCAATGGTTCAGATGTTAGAAATTCACGATATTTATACTAGAGGTCATTCTGAAATGGTAGCAAGATATTCAAAAATGCTAGCTAAGTATATTGGAATGGATGATGAATTAGTGGAGAGGATATATTGGGCTGGTTTAGTTCACGATATTGGTAAAATATTAATTAGTAAGGATATAATAAATAAAAAAGGTAAACTTACTAATGGAGAATATGAAGAAATAAAAAAACATCCTATATTTGGATATAAAGCATTAAATAAATCAAAAGTAACTGAAGATATTGCAAAAATTGTATTAGAGCATCATGAAAGAATTGATGGCGCAGGTTATCCTAATGGTTTGAAAGGTGATGAAATATCTATTGAATCAAAAATTATTGCGATAGCGGATAGTTATGATGCAATGACATCAGAAAGAACTTATAAAAAAAGTATGACTAATGAAGAAGCTTTAGAAGAAATAAAAAATAATTTAGGAACACAATTTGATTATGAATTAGGACTTAAATTTATTAGTTTAATGGAAGGAAGGGATTAGTATGAGAGTTGTTTCGTATGGTGAGGCATTAATTGATTTTACTCCAAAGAGTAGTGATAATAAATTAAATGGAATGGATATTGAGACATTTGAAGCAAATCCAGGTGGAGCTCCTGCTAATTTAGCAGCTGTACTTGGAAAGTACAATATTAAATCTTCTTTTATTGGTAAAGTAGGGTATGATAAATTTGGTGATACTTTAATAAATACTCTTAATAGTTTTAATGTAGATACATCAAATGTTATTAAAGATAAATACTATAATACTACTTTAGCATTTGTTCATTTAAATGAACAAAATGACAGATCTTTTTCTTTTTTTAGAAATAATGGAGCTGATACAAGAATAACTTTAGAAGATGTTGATTTAAATGTATTTAATGATGCTAAAATATTTCATTTTGGTTCTTTAAGCTTTACTGATGAACCTATTAGATCAACTACAATTGATTTATTAGATTATGTTGAAAATAAAAACCTTTTAATATCTTATGATCCTAATTTAAGAGATAAATTATGGTTAAGATTAGATGAAGCTAAATGGTGGATACTTAAAGGTATGGAATATGCAGATATAGTAAAAGTTTCTGAAGAGGAATTAGAATTCTTAACAAATAAAGCAGATATTCAAATAGCAGCTGAAGAATTATTCGAGCAGTTTGAATTAAAGCTTTTAATTGTAACTCTTGGTGAAAAAGGAAGTTTTTATAAAACAAATAAGAAAACTGGTATAGTGGATGGTGTAAAAGCAACTGTAGTAGATACTACTGGAGCAGGTGATATATTTTATGGATCTTTTCTTTATAAACTTATTAATAATAAAGAAAATATAGAATTAACTAAAGATATGGATTTCAATAGTTTAGCTATTGATGAAATGTTATCATTTGCTAATACTGCTGGAGCATTAAGTGTAACTAAAAAAGGTGCTATGACTTCAATACCGAATATAGAAGATATTAAATAAAAAAAGTAGGTATAATAATTTCTACCTACTTTTAATAATGATCTTTGCAAGAAGCAATCATTATGTTATTTTCATTTATTTTATATATTAGTTGATGTTCCTCATTTATTCTTCTACTCCAGTAACTACTAAGGTCATGTTTTAAGGGTTCGGGTTTGCCAATGCCTTTAGAATAGCCTTCGCGTTCAATACTTAAAATTAGCTTATTAATTCGTTTGAGTTTTGTTTTGTCAAACTTTTGCCAATATAAATAATCATTCCAAGCGTCGTTTGAGAATAGTTTATTCATTAACTAATTCTCTTTTAGTAAATTGTTCGTTTTCAAGTTGACTAATACCATTTTTGATTTTATTATATTTAGTTGAATCGCTAAAAATTCTAAAGTTTTCAATTAAATTATTATATTCATCTTCAGATACCATAACAACATTTTTGCCGCGTGTACGTGTAATGATGATTGCTTCTACATCATCAATCACTTTGTTACATACTTGTTTGAAATTACTTCTTACTTTTGAACTTGATATCGCAATCATAGCAACACCTCCTATGTTTATTGTACCATATAGTGTACGATATTACAATAGTATTAAATAATAGCAGTTACTATTGTTATTATTTTTTTTTACTGTTAAAATATTAGTGTTAATAGAGTTAAGTCCCTAGAATAGAAGGAGATATAAAAATGAGAAATTTAAAAAGAATTACATCTTTAATTGTAATAATGGTAGTGCTATCTACTTCTACATTTGCTGCAGGTTTTACTATTCAACCTAATCCTGAAAATGAAAAAGATTATTTTGAGTATTTACTTAATTTTGTAATGGAGAATTTTAAAAATGAAATTCTTGAAAGTGGAGTTACTAAAGATGATTTAATTGAAGGAGCTTATAAAGGAATATTTGATACATTAGATGAACATAGTGTTTATTTTAATGGTGATGAATATGAAGACTTTACTACTTCAACTGAAGGTGAATTTGGTGGAATAGGAATTTCTGTTACTAAGGAAGATAAATATATAAAAGTAGTTTCTCCTATTGAAGGAACACCAGGAGATAAAGCGGGTTTAAAATCAGGCGATAAAATCGTTGGAGTTGATGGGGAAGATATTACTGATTGGGATTTATCTAAAGCTGTTGATGTAATGAGAGGAAATCCTGGAACTAAAGTAATTTTAACTATTGATAGAGATAGTGAAATATTAGATTTTGAAATAATTAGAGCTATAATAGAAATAGATGCTTTAGAATATAAAGTATTAGATAATAACATTGGATATATAAAAATAATTCAATTTAGTGCAGATTCATATATTGAAACAAAAGATGCATTATTAGATTTAAAAAGTCAAAATATTGAATCGTTAATTATTGATTTAAGAAATAACCCTGGTGGTTATCTTGATGAAGTAGTATATATAGCAGATCTATTTATAGATAAAGATAAAGATATAGTACATGTTGATTATGAAAACCAAGATGATATTACTTATGTTGCTGAAATAATTGATTTATTTGAAAAAGATATAGTTGTTTTAGTTAATGAAGGTTCTGCTTCTGCTTCTGAAATCCTAACAGGAGCTTTACAAGATAATAATGAAGCTACTATAGTAGGAACTACTACTTATGGTAAAGGAACTGTTCAGACTTTAATAAAATTAGCTACTGGTGGTGGAATGAAATTAACTGTTGCTGAATATATGACTGCTAATCATACTCATATTAATAAAGTAGGTATAGAGCCTGATATTATTATTGAAAACAATCAAAATAAAAATATTAAGAAAATAAAAGAAAGTTTTGTTCCAACTAATGAATTAAATACAATTTACTTTAAAGACGTATCATTAAATGTATATGGTGTTCAACAAAGATTAAATGCTTTAGATTATAATTTAACTCTTGATGGTATGTTTGGACCAAAGACTTTAAAAGCTTTAAATGAATTTCAAAGATTAAATAATAAAACAACTACTAATTACATTAATAAAGAAGTAATAAACTCAATAAATGATAAAATTGATAATTACTATAATGAAGATAATGATAATCAGCTTAAAAAAGCAATTGATTTATTAACTATAAACTAGTAATGTTACAAAACGGTTACAGAAGATTGTATAATTAAAGTAAGTTATGCACAAAACGCACTAAATTATCAACAATTTGTGGATAACTCCTTTGGAAAAGTTGTGGAATTCTAAAGCTATCAACATAGTTAACATACTATCAACATAGTAACACAAAAAAACGTATGTTTATCCACACAATTCACACTCTCATTTGTAATATAACTGTAATTAACATTTGATTCCAAATAGTGTATAATACTTATATAGTCTTATTTAGGCTCTTTTACAGTTATGTTACAAAAGCTGAGATAGATTGACTATAAGAACTAGAAGTGTTATACTTTTATGGAGATATGATTATTTGACGCATTTTTTGCGTTTTATAATAAATGCTACAATATCCAGCAAATGTACAATGCTGGATAGGAACCAACCAGGTTCAAGGAAAGGGGAGACCGGTTGATTGATCAATTTCCCCTTCGGACAGAGAGAAACATAGATTATAAGGAGGAATTTAAGATGAAGAGAATTTTATCTTTAGTATTAGTTATAGTACTAGTACTAGGAAGTATGCCTTTAGCATTCGCTGATGAAACTGTTACAGCTGGAGAAACTTTAAAAGCTTACGGTTTATTAGACGGCGTTAATGAAGCTGGCGACTTAAACGAAGAAGGACAAGTAACAAGAGCACAAATGATTAAATTATTAGAAACATTATTAGGGGAAGAAGCTGCTGCTGCAGAATTTGCATTACCTGCTACTTTCACAGATGTACCTGCTGATGCTTGGTATGCACCTTACGTTGCATATGCTGAGTTAATGGGTTACACAAACGGTATGGGAGACGGAACTTTCGCTCCAGACGCTTTAGTAAGCAAGCAAATGGTTGCTACTTACTTGTTAAGAGCTTTAGGTTATGAAGGAACATGGGCTACTGCAGAAGCTGACGCTTTAGCATTAGGAATCGATGTTGCTCCAGTAGTTGGTGCTGAAATGACTAGAGGAGAAGCTTTCACTATGATGTTAGCTGCTTTAGACGTACCTACTAAAGATACTGAAGTTAAATTAGGCGCTAAATTAGAAATCGAAGATTTCACTGCTCCAGAAGTACCAGTAGTAACTGCTGTTGCTGTTGAGTCTGCTGTAGCTTTAAACTCTACTATGGTAGAAGTTGCTTTAGATGAAGATTTAGATGCACCTGCTTCTGTAGATGCTTCTGTATTTACTGTTGTTGATGAAGCTGACACAGTTTTTGTTGTTGAATCTGCTACATTTGCTGGATGGGATACTGATAACTATACTGTATTAGTTACATTAAGCGAAGATTTAACTGCTGGAACTCTTTACACTTTAACTAGTGGAGATACAACTGCTAACTTTGGTGGAAAAGATGCTGACGAAGATGAACCAACAGTTGTTGGTGTAACTTCTGAAGATTATAACCAAGTTGCTGTTGAATTTAACGAAGCTATAGATATGGCTACTGTTAAAGTTGAATTAAACGAAAAATATGGCGATCAAGATGAATTAGTTATATTAGATATGGAATATGATGGAAACGATACAATTCTTTTAACTACTGCTGATCAAGCAGAAGCTACATTATATGAAGCTGTTATTTCAGAAGCTACTGATTTAGCTGGCAATGAAATGGATGAAGATGATACTAACACATTCGTTGGAACTGAAAAACCAGATGCTGATCAAACAGTTACATCTGCTGAAACTGAAGATTATAATAAAGTTGTTGTAAACTTTAGTTTAAAAGTTGCTCCTGCTGATGTCTTAGCTGCTAATTTCGAAATCTTTGAAAAATATGGTGACGAAAATGAAATAGTTGTATTAGATGCAGTTCTTATTGATGATGCAGATGATACTGATGTTACTTCTGATTCTGACGATATGGCAGTTTTATTAACTGTTGAAGCATTATCTGAAGCTACTTTGTATGAATTAACAGTAGAAAACGTTGGTTCTATTTATGGAACTGATTTAGATACAGATACTAATACAGATACATTTGTTGGTATGGAAATGCCAGATGCAGATTTAACAGCTACTGTTGCTTCTACTGGAAATACAGAAGTAGAAGTTACGTTTTCTGAAAATGTAGATGCTGATTCGGTTACTGTGGCTTCATTTGTAATCGCTGAAAAATATGGTGATGAAGATGCATTGGTTGTAACTGCAATTGATGTTGATGATGCTGTTGTAACTTTAACAACTGAAGATCAAGCAGAAGCTACTTTATATGAAATTACTATTACTGATGCTATGGATATTTATGGTAATGGAATGGATGATAATGAAGTTGTAGATACATTTGTTGGAAATGATATTGGCGATGCTATTGATTCAGTAGATGTTGCTAGATTAACTGATACAACTATTGCTGTTATATTCGATGTAAACGTTGGCGATGCTGCTGCTGATGTATCTTTCTATAACATTGATAATGGTATTGGATTCCCAGAGAAAGCTGTGTTAGCTGATTCTGATGATCAAGATGATTATGCTGGAATTACTGATTATAACAAAACTGTAATTTTAACAATTCCTGAAACTGAAGTTGGAACAGTTTATGAATTAACTGTTGCTGAAGGAATTGAAAACTCTGATGGAATCGTTTCAGAGGATGAATTAACTGATACATTTGCTGGTCAAGGTGAAGCTGCTGGTTTACCAGAATTAGAAGCTGCTATGGTAGTTAATGATCAAATGTTAAAGTTATACTTTAATAAAGATGTTGATGATGAAGATTTAATTGATACTACTTTATTAACTTTCACTCTTAAAGCAATTGATGAAACTACTTTAACTGCTTATCAAGATCCTACAAATGATGACGTTTTAGTATTAGTTGGACCTGTTGATACTTTCAAACCAACTACAACTGTAGATACTGCTAATGTTGCAGTTACAGGTTGCGATTCTGATAATGACGATGTTGATTTTGCGTTATTAGATACTGATGTTGATGATACTGCTGTTAAAGTTTCAGGAATAATGGCTATTAACTCTAAAACTTTAAGAATATACTTTGATCAGTATGTAAGTGCTGTTGACGTTAATGAATTAGCTCTAGCACCTGAAAGTTCTACATCTACTGCTGCTGCTACTGTAACAACTGCAGTTACTGATTCAGTTGATGATGAACAAACAATATGGGATATTGCAGTTACAACAGGTGAACTTACTGATGAAACATGGACTGCTACTATTACTGCTGGATTTGCTATAAATAATGATATAGTATTTAGTACAGACGCTGATGATTTAGCATTTGAATTTGCTGGTTCAGACGATGATTCTTTATACATTGATGATGTGTATGCTGTAATGATTGATGAAAAGCATATTAATGTTATTTATCCTGAAGCTATGGATACTAGTATAGATACAGTTGGACATTACACGTTAACTACTGGTGATACTGTAACGTTAGTAGATTGGAATGATGAAGGTACTATAGCAACATTAGTAATTGATGATGTTTATGCTAGCAGTGTTGATGAAGACGTCTTAACAATAACTGCAGGCGTAATCACAGATGCTGCGGGAGTAAAATTAGTTCAAGATGAAGATGATGCTGCTTTAGAAATAGACTTTGGAGTTAGCACATCAGATGCTGACGAAGTAGTTATTGATGAATTAACTGCTACATCAGGAGGAGCAATTTTAGTAATATTTGACCAAAATGTTACAGGTACAGTAACTGATGAAACTGATTATACAGTAAACGTTAATGGAACAGATCTTGACAATGATGGATCTGATTATGTAGTTACTTCTTATACTGATGTTGATGGTAATATTGGTGTTCAATTTGCTATGACTGTTGCTTTAGAAACTACTGATGTAGTTGAAGTTACTTTAAATGAAACTACAAATGTAACTGGCGTTTATGACGGTGAATATTTAGAAGAAGATAATTCAGCTACAACTGTTGTTGAATAATTAAAATTTTAAGTTAATAAACATATTCAAGTATAAGTTTATAAGCTAAATTTAAGAGGAGATTAATCACAAAGATTAATCTCCTCTTTTAATTGTGTGCCAGTCATGGTACTAGTCTAGCCGCGGGTATTTACCGCCAAGCGTAGTGAACCACAAGGTAAGCGTCAATTTGAAGACACCTATAAATTAAAAGAATAAACTGATACAATCATCTCAAATAAATAAAAGGGGTGATTTTTTTAATGCAGAAAATAAAATTAAGTAAAGAAGAAAAAATTGAAATT
>JAUCFZ010000051.1 GCA_030377915.1 Clostridiaceae bacterium HSG29 | reverse complement strand
TGGTAATGTGCGAAAATAATGAAATAATTGGTTTGTCTATTTATAAAAATATTGATAATGAATTTGGTTTAATTACTTTTATGGGCTACGATATTCCTTTTATGGATGTTAATTATAGAGATGGTCTTTATAGATCAACATTAAATCATATGTTAGTAAATGATATTGATTTTGGAACTATATTAGTTACAGATGAAAATTATAAATTTTATAAAAAATTAAATATAGAAGAACTTAAAAAAGATGAATTTATTAAATTAGAAATATTTAATAAAAATAGCTTAGAAGCAATATCTGCTTTTAAAGTTGGAATTGATTCTTTTTTTAATAGGCCATGTTCAAGTTCGGGTAAATAGAGATAGCTTATGCTATCTTTTTTTGTGTAATTATAGGAGATGATGAAAATGATAGATTTGCATTGCGATACTATTTCTGTTTTAGAAAAATTAGGAAATGGAGTAAATTTAAAGAAAAATAATTTTCATGTTGATATTGAGAAATTAAAGATGAATGGCTCAATTGCGCAGTTTTTTGCTTTGTTCGTAAAATTAGATGAATATGATAATCCATGGAATCATTTTGAAAATCTTTATGATAGATTCAAGAAAGAAATAGAAGAAAATAAAAATGAAATTATACATGTAAAAAGTTTTGAAGAAATGAAAAATAATAAAAAAATATCTGCATTTTTAACAGTAGAAGAAGGCGGAATAATAGGTAATGATTTAAATCGCCTTAATCAATTATATGAATTAGGTATTAGGCTTATTACTTTGACATGGAATTTTAAAAATTCAATAGGACATCCGAATTTAAAAGGATTTTATGATAAAGGATTAACTGATTTTGGAAAAAATGTTATTGAAATAATGAATGATAAAGGCATTATTGTAGATGTTTCACATTTATCAGATAAAGGGTTTTATGATGTAATTGAAATATCAAAAAAACCTTTTATTGCAAGTCATTCAAATGCTAGAGAAATTGCAAATAATCCAAGGAATTTAACTGATGATATGTTAAAAATATTGGGAAATAAAGGTGGGATAACTGGACTTAATTTTTGTCCGCCTTTTATAAATATTAATGAAATATCTTCAATTGAGTATATGATTAAACATATAAATCATATAGTTAATCACGCTGGGATAGAAAGTATGGCAATAGGGACTGATTTTGATGGTATTTCAGGAAATCTCGAAATTGCAGATATCTCTAAAATGTATTTACTAAAAGATAGATTGGTAAAAGAAGGATATTCTGAAGAAAAAATTGATAAAATCTGGTATAAAAATGCAGAAAGAGTAATAAAAGAAATCTTGTGATAATTGTTATCAATTAATCATTGACATTGATTATCACTAGTTGTATAATGGGTATATGTTAAAAAAGGAGGTTGATAATTTGGATAGCAAAACTGAAAAAGAAATTGTAATTAAAAGATTAAAAGAAAAAGGATATTTACTGACTTCTCAAAGAGAATATATTCTAAATTTAATAATTAAAAATGATAGACATTTAACAATTAAAGATATTTGTAACCTTGTTGAAGATCCGACTATTGGTCAGTCAACAGTTTATAGAGCGATAAAACTTTTTTTAAGTCTGGATATTTTAAGGAAAATTAATTTCGGAGAAAATGATTATTATGAACTTTCTTTAGAAAACAAACATAATCATCATCATTTAATATGCTCTGAGTGCGGAAAAATAATTGAAGTTGGATTTGATTATTTAGATGAATTGGAAAATAAAGTTTATGAAGATTATGGATTTGTTGTAAAAAATCACACTTTAAGATTTTGTGGAATTTGCAAGGAATGTACAATGAAAAGGAGTGATGATGCCAAGACCTAGGAAAAACAGATGCATTGGAAGTCGTCCTTTATATAAGAGATATGGCCCTAAAGGCTATAAAGGCGTAGAAAAAATACTTCTTAAATTAGATGAGTATGAAAGTATACGTTTGATGGATATTGAAAATCTGACTCAGGAAGAATGCGCAAAAAAAATGCAGGTTGGAAGAAGTACTTTTCAAAGAATTTATAAATCTGCAAGAAAAAAAATTGCTGAAAGCATTATATTAAATAAAGATTTAATTTTTTCTGATGAGGAAAATAATATAATTTATGAAAAATGTGAAGATTAAAAGGAGAAAAAAATGAAAATTTTATTAGGTTCAAAAACAAATACTGTAGGTTCTGAAGTTGACAATAGATTTGGCAGAGCGGAGTACTATGCAATATACGATACAGAGACAAAAGAATATACTTTTACAGATAATAGTGCAAAAGATGGTGCACACGGTGCAGGTCCAAAAGCTGCTCAAATTGCAATTGATTTAGGTGTAGATGTTATAATAACAGGGAACTTAGGACCTAGAGCATTAGCTGTAGTTGAGAATACTGATATTAAATCTTTTAGAATTAATGGTGAAACTCTTCAAGAAAACGTAGATAATTACTTAAATGATAAATTGGAGCCAATAAACGCTGCAGGTCCATCACACGCTGGAAATTAGTAGGTAAAGTATGAATATTGTATTTCTAAGCGGAAAAGGCGGTACTGGAAAGACAACTGTTTCTACAAATATTGCGTATTTAAATGGTTTTAATTATTATGATTGTGACGTTGAAGAGCCAAATGGTCATATTTTTTTAAAGCCTGTTATAAATGAAATAATTGATTCAGGTGTATTAAATCCAGTAATAAATGAAGATAAATGTACTTTATGTAATGCTTGTGTTAGAAATTGCCAATTTGGCGCATTAGTAAACACTGGCAAGAAAATTATGGTATTTAATGAATTATGTCACGGATGTGGAACTTGTTCTTTAAGTTGTAAATATGATGCAATTACTGAAGTTAAAAGAACTTTAGGAAAAGTTGAAGTTGGAACTTATGAAAAAGCTAAATTTGTTCGTGGAATTTTAAATGTTAAAGAACCTTTGGCAGTTCCAGTTATAAAAGATGTTAAAAAATTAATTAATAATGAGGAAAATAATATTATTGATTCTCCTCCAGGAACTAGTTGTACTGTTGTTGAGACACTTGAGGATATGGATTTTGCTGTTTTAGTTACTGAGCCAACTAGATTTGGATTAAGCGATTTAAAAATGGCTGTATATGTAGTTAGAGAAATGAAAATACCATTTGGAATAGTAATTAATAGATCTTCAAAAGATGACCATATTATTACTGACTATCTTGAAAGTGAAAATATTGATTTAATAGGTAAAATACCTTATTCAATGAGAGCAGCAAGACTTTATTCTGAAGGCAAAATGATGATAGAAGATGAAGAATTCTATGAACGCTTTAAGAAATTGAGCGAAGACATAATTAAGAGAGTTGATAAATAATGAGCGATTTTAATGTTATAAATACTTCAGGTGTTAGTAAAAATGAATTTTCACTTACTGTTATTAGTGGAAAAGGTGGAACAGGTAAAACTACGATAACTGCTTCATTAGCATATTTAGTCGATAAAGAAATAGTAAAGGCTGACTGTGATGTTGACGCTTCAAATTTAGGTATTATACTAGAAGGAGAAACTTTAGAACAATCTAAGTATATTGGTGCGAAAGTTGCTTTAATTAATCAAGCAATGTGTGATCAATGTGGCGGTTGTAAGGATGTTTGTAGATATGATGCTGTAGATATTAAAGATTCAAAATATATAGTTAATAATTTAAAATGCGAAGGTTGTAATGCATGTGTTGTTAATTGTCATTTAGATGCTATAAAATTAATTGAAGAAGTTACTGGAGATGTAATAAAAAAAGATACAAAGGCTGGCAAACTTGTTACATCAAAAATGATTCCAGGTGCTGAAGGTTCAGGAAAACTTGTTACCGAAGTAAGAAGAGTTGGTAAAACAGAAAATTCTGAAACTTTAATTGACGGTTCTCCAGGAATTGGATGTGCTGTTATGGCAAGTGTTACTGGTAGTAATCATTCTTTAATTGTTACAGAGCCAACTCAATCTGGATTTGAGGATATGAAAAGAGTTTATGAAATAGTTGCTAATTTTGATTCAATACCTTTAGCTGTAATTAATAAATACGATATTAATGAAGAAGTAGCAATAAAAATAGAAAAAGAATGCGAAAGACTTGGTATTAAAATAGTTGGTAAAATTCCATTTGATACTACTGTAAATGAAGCGGTTAACAATTTGAAACCAATAATTGAATATAAAGATTCAAAAGCAGCAATTGCAATAAATGAAATGTATAAAAATATTTTAAACGTAATAAAAGGAGAAAATTAATGGAATTTGTAGTAGCTTGTGCAACAAATGATAAAGTAAAATTTTTAGGAGATCATTTTGGAGATGCAGAATATTACTGCATTTACAAATTAGATTCAAATGGATATGAACTGATTGAAACTATTAATAATACAACTGAGGAAGAAGATGAAGAAATACACGCAGATCCTAAAAAAGCGAAGGGAATTACTCAGTTATTAAAAGTGAAAAAAGTTAATGTTGTAATGACAAAAGTATTTGGTCCTAATATTAAAAGAATTAGAAAGAAATTTGTATCAGTTTTAACTAAAAAAGATACTTTAGAGGAAGCATTAACTATATTAGTTAATAATACTAAGTTACTTGAAGAAACATTGAATGCTGGTGAGGAAAGAGAACTTATAAGATTATAATTATTTTAAGGTATGTGATTCTATGAAACTTATTAAAAGTAAAAATTTAATTACTAAAAATTGGTCAGGTGGAAAAACTAGAGAGCTTTATATTTTTCCTGAGAATAAATTATATGAAAATAGAGATTTTGATTTTAGAATTAGTTCTGCTACTGTAGAAGTTGAGGAATCAGTATTTACTAGTTTACCTAATTATAATAGAATACTTATGATTCTAGAAGGAGAGTTATTTATTGAACATACTAATCATCATAGTATTAATTTAAAACAATTTGAAATAGATGAATTTTCTGGTGAGTGGGAAACTCGAAGTAAAGGGAAAGTAACTGATTTCAATTTAATGATGACTAGTAATTTAAAAGGAAATGTAAAGGTAATAACAATCAATGGTAAATATAGTGAAACTAAAAAAATTAATGAAGTTTTTGTGTTTTATTGTTATGAAGGCAGATGTTTAATTAATGGAGAAGTATTAAATAAATTTGATGTTCTTATTATAAATGAAAATGATGAGTCATTAATAGAAATTATTTCTGAAAAAGAAGCGAAATTAATAGAATCTCGAATTATATATTAAAATATAATTGTTTTAATTCTAAATTTATATTATACTATTATTGCAATAAAAATTTAACAAACATAATAGGAGGAAAAATATGAAAATGGCAATAGCAACTGTATCAAATCAAGTGTCGGGACATTTTGGACATTGTGATGGTTTCACTGTATATACAATTAATGATAATAAAGTAATTTCTAAAGAATTTTTACAAAGTCCGACTCACCAAACAGGAGTATTACCTAAATTTTTAGCAGATAATGATGTGAATTCAATTGTTGCTGGTGGAATGGGTAAAAGAGCACAAGATATCTTTAATTCTTTTAATATTGATGTAATAGTTGGTGTTTCAGGAGATATAGATCAAGTTGTGGAAACATACTTAAAAAGCGAATTAAAATCAACTAATTCTATTTGTGATGAGCATCAACATTTAAAAGAAGATTCAGACGAATCTGATCATAAATGTGAGCATTAAAAATAGTATAACAAATAAAAAACAGATGTTAAATAATATTACATCTGTTTTTTTATTTTTGAAGTATTTATTAATATTATTCCAGTTGAAACAAGAAATAATGCTATAAGGATATTTATAGTAAAATGTTCTTCTGCTAAAAAAATTACTGACAAAATAGATCCTGAAACTGGAATTAAAAATCTGTATAATGTTATTTCTCCTGCTTTATGGTATTTCAATAGTGTAAACCAAATTGCAAAAGCTGCAGACGAAATAAAAGATGCATATATTAAAAGTGTGAATGAAAGAGTGTTGAATTTTAATGTTGTTTCTCCCATACCAATTTTACCTAAAATAAGCAAAATCAAGGATCCAAGAAACATTTGATATGTTGTTACAACCATCGGATGAACTTTCAATGTTAAATTCTTTCCTAAAAAAGTCCCAAATGTACCTGCTAACGCACCTAAAATTAAAAATCCTTCGCCTCTAAATGTAAAAGTCATATCAAAAGGAAGTTTATCGAAATTAATTAATATTATTCCTAAAAATCCTGTTGTTAAGCCAATAATCTTTTGATGATTAATTTTGTCGTTTTTATAAATAAAATGTGCAATTATAATTACAAAAAAATTGCTTGATGACATAATTATTGATGATTTTATTCCAGTTGTAAATCCTAACCCATTATAGAAAAAAAAGTACATAAGAGTTGTTTGGAAAAAACCTAAAAGTAGAAGTTGCTTAAAATATTTGAATTCAATTTTAAAATTTATTTTTAGAATGAATTTCGTAACAATGAATAATGCTAATGCAGCTATCAAAAAGCGAATACCTGCAAAATATAATTTGCTATAAATATTTACAGGTAGAATATTTAATTCTCTAAAGCTAACTTTTAATACAGGAAATGCACTTCCCCATAGTATGGTACATATTAACGCCATTATGCCAGAAGATACTTTATTTTTAAATAAGTTTTCCTTCATTTTTATCACCCATTATATATTAACATATTAAAATAGTTAATGAAAGACTTGTTATTTCATAATATGTATATTATACTTTTTTCTAGTGATGAAACTTAATTTTAACAAGTCTAATCAAATAATGTTAAGGAGGCATAATAATGAATTATGTAAACAGTATCACAGAGTTAATAGGAAATACCCCCATGATTAAATTGAATAAAATTGTATCAAATGAGAATGCAAATATTTTTGTAAAACTCGAATCGTTTAATCCGGGTGGAAGTGTAAAAGATAGGGCAGCGTTTTATATGATAGAAGACGCAATTAAAAAAGGATTAATTAATGAAAATTCGACTTTAATTGAGCCTACAAGTGGAAATACAGGAATTGCTATTGCAATGATCGGTTCCTATTATGGTTATAAAGTGAAAATCATAATGCCTGATTCTATGAGCAAAGAAAGGATTAATATTATTAAGGCATATGGTGCTGAAATAATACTTACTCCTGGCGAAAAAGGTATGACAGGGGCAATAGAAAAAGCAAATGAAATGGTATTAAAAAACGATACTTATTTTATGCTTAAACAATTTGAAAATGAGAATAATAAAAAAGCTCACATTTTGGGAACTTCAAAAGAAATAGTGAATGATATGGAAAGTAATATTGATTATTTCATTGCTGGAGTTGGAACAGGTGGTACTATTTCTGGAATAGGGGAGTCATTAAAAAATGAAATTGATAATGTCAAAATAATTGCAGTAGAACCTGAAAAATCTGCTGTATTAAGTGGTGAGAATTCAAATCCCCATGATATTGAAGGAATAGGTGCTGGATTTATACCAAAACTTTTAAATGTTAAGATTTATGATGAAATAATAAAAGTTAAATATGAAAATGCAGTAGAAACAGTTAGAAAACTAGTTAAAAAAGAAGGATTGTTTTTAGGAATTTCTTCTGGTGCTGCAATTTATGCTGCAATTGAGTATTCTAAAAAAATTGATTCAAATAAAAATATTGTTGTTATGGCTCCAGATGGCGGTCAAAAATATATTTCAAAAGGAATATTTGACAATTTAAATTTAGATAAGAACAAGGTCGCTATTGCGTTAAGCGGTGGGGTTGATTCAACTGCAGCCGCATATATTTTAAAAAATCAAGGATATGAAGTAATCGGTCTTACAATGAAACTTTTTGATGAATATGATGAAAAAGGAAATGTAATTGAATCAAAATTTATTAAAGATGCAAAAAAAGTAGCTGATAAATTAGATATAAAACATTATGTTGTTGATTATAGAGAAATATTTAAAAAAGAAATAATAAATGAATTTAAAGATCAGTATATTATTGGTAAAACACCAAATCCATGTGTTACTTGCAATAGATTGATTAAATTTGGTGAGTTACTAAAATCCGCACATGAACTAGGTGCATATTACTTAGCTACTGGTCATTATTCAACTGTCCATTATGATGAGAAATCAAATGAATATAAAATTTTAAAAGGTGTTGCAGAGAAGAAAGATCAAGCTTATATGTTTCATGTATTAAATCAAGAAAAACTTAAATATATTAAATTTCCTCTAGGCATTTATGAATCGAAAGATAAAATACGTGAAATTGCAAAAAATGTAGATGTTGAAATTTCTCAAAAAAAGGATAGTCAAGATATCTGTTTTATCAAAGATGATGACTATGTTAAATATCTTACTACAGAATTAAATGTAAAAGCAAAAGAAGGAAATTTTGTAGATATAAAAGGAAATATACTAGGTAAACATAAAGGGATTTTTAATTATACAATAGGTCAAAGAAGAGGACTTGGTATTTCATTTGGAAAACCAGCTTATGTAATTGAAATACGACCTGAGACAAATGAAGTTGTTATCGGTTCAAATGAATATACTTTTAAAAAAGGTTTAATTGCAGAAAAGTATAATTTTTTATCTATAAAAGATTTTGATAAATTAAAAGTGGATGTTAAAATTAGATATAGCTCAAAACCTGCTAAGGCAACAATTTATAAAATTGATGAAAATAGAATAAAAGTTGTTTTTGATAAAGTAGAAAGAGCAATAACACCAGGACAAGCGGCTGTATTTTATTTGAATAATGAAGTTATTGGTGGAGCAATTGTTGTTAATTCGTTTAATTAAGAGGAGAAAATATGAGTGAATTTATATCAAAGAAAGTAAAAAAGAATGTTAGTTTTAAAGATGTAGCAAAATTAGATATTAGAGTTGGCGAAATACTTAAAGTAGAGGATGTTGAAAAATCAAAGGATTTAATGAAATTAACTGTTGATTTTGGGGATTTTGAAAGAATAATTTTAGCTAGTATAAAAAATGAAAGAGAAAACCCAAAAGAAATTGAAAGTAAAAAAGCTTTGTTTGTTGTAAATATGGAAGCAAAAGAAATGTTTGGAATTAAATCAGAAGGAATGTTATTTGATTTAGGATATGAAAATAAAATTACTCCTGTATTAGCTGTACCTGAAAAAGATGTTCCGAATGGAACATGTGCTGGATAAATCAAAAGTACCCTGTTATTATATAGGGTACTTTTTCTTAATTTTCATTAAATAATTCAATATAATTATCTTTAGTAATTGGTTCGTTATAAATTAAATATCCTGGATCAATATATTTATTATGAAAAGAAATAGCAAAATGTAAATGTGGTCCTGTTGATCTTCCTGTTGTGCCAACAGTACCGATATATTCACCGTTTTCAACAAATTGATCAGTTTTTACGAATCTTTCATCAAGATGTTGGTAGAAACTAAACATTCCTTGGCCATGATCAATTATTATTGTATTTCCAGTTAATACTAGATTTTTAGATAAAGTAACATAACCACTATTTGTTGTTTTAACTTTTGTTCCTTTTTCAGCTGCAATGTCAATTCCTGAATGAGAATAAGAAGTTACTCTATCGTTAATATATCTATATTCGCCAAATTCAGTAGTTACTTTTCCTGTTACTGGAAGAATAAATTGATTGCTATAGTTTTTATTTTCATCTACTATATCTCTAGCTGGATAAAAGTATTTATAATATTCTTCATATGCAGAATTATTACTAGTAGTTTTCATAATTGATTTTTCAACATATAGATTTTGAATTCTAAAATTCCTTTTTTTAACTTTAATTTCAATATTTTCCAAATACTTATCAATGACCCCATATTTTATAATATATTCTTTCGGAACTATTCTTGAACTAATTGGCAAATAACCAATTTGAAATGCTCCCTCCTTAAAGAATCTAAACCTATCAAAAAAAGGATTTTCTAAATATAATACTTCATCATCATTAACATTAAAAGCTTTAATTGTTATAAAATCGCCTTGCATAACTTCTGTTTTATTAACGCTAAATTCAATTGGATTATCTATAGTAATTTTATATAGTATTGACATGGAACCATAGCTTTCATTATCCCATTTAACATTAAAATTATAAATATATTCTCCATCATTATGTGGCATATAAATTGAATTCATATTAACTATATCATCAAAATATATATTATTTTCTAAATCTGTGACTTTTAATTTAATATTGCTCTCTTTGCAATTAATACTAAAATTTGATTCATTATTTATTATTGTTTCAATATTATCGACAATTTTTGAAGTATTGTTTTTATATTCTAAACCATCAATTTTTTTATAAATTAAATTAATATTTGTTTCAAATGGTTTA
>JAUCFZ010000050.1 GCA_030377915.1 Clostridiaceae bacterium HSG29 | reverse complement strand
CTACAATTAACAGCTATTTCTAATAATGAAAAACTAAATATATTTAATATTCATGAAATTGAAGATTATAAATTAGGAACATATAAAGGATCAACAATTCATAAACTTACAATAGAAAATGAGTTTTTTAGTGAAATAAAATTATATCCAGATTTCGAAAAAATGATAGATGCATTATCAAAAGGTGATATTAATTTATTAATTATTGATGATTATGCTTATGCGAAATATCTTAGTACACAAAATAGCGATTCATTATATATTGTTGGTAATAACTTATATAAAATTGGAATAAAAATTCCATTTTATAATTCTGATGAAATATTAGTAAGTATTTTTAATAAATATTTAAAATCTTATGGTAATTTAGAAGAAATTATAATAGCAGAAAAAATAGAAAATCAAAGAGTTCATCAAGAAAAGAAAGATTTGAAAATTATAGTTTATACAGCATTTGTAGTTATATTTATTATAGCATTAATCATTTTAATTATTCATTATATTGAAAAGCTTAAATTGAATTTATTTAATGAGAAAGAATACCGCAATAAACTTTTTTATGATGACACTACAGGACTTTTTAATGTTAATGGAATATCTGAGCAAATTAAAAATTATTGTAATAAAAAAGTTCCATATACTATTATTGCATATGATTTTCATTTTATGAAAAAAAGCGAGGATATTTATGATGGAACCATTGCTAACGAAATATATAGTTATTTAAGTGAAAAAATTAAAGAAAATCTAAAAGAACATATTAATATTGATATCGGATTATTAAGTAAAGGAGAAATGATTGTTATAATTAGTGGTTATGATAATGAAAAATTAATAGATAATTATATTGATATTACACAATCATCTTTTAATAGTTCCGATATTGATAAGAATATGATTGATGGGGAATCATTTTCTATTGGATATTTTCTCGGTAATTGTAAAGTAACAGAAAATGTTAGAGAGCAAATTGAAAAAGCATTTAAAGCAGCACATTATATGTATAATATGAATATAGATTATGCAGTAAAGTATAATGATGATGTTGAAAAATATTTCAATGAATATGAAAAATTAAAGATTATTATTAATGAATCTAGTTCATTTGATATGATTTATCCAGCATATCAATTTATATATTCTGGTAAAAAAGACGGTTTTATTGGTGCTGAAGCTTTAGCTAGGTGGATAAACGAAGATGAAAGTATGTTATCTCCGATTGTTTTTATTCCACTTATTGAAAGAATGAATAAAATTGATTTATTTACAATGGCATTGATTGACAAAGTTATTGAAGATATTCCTATTCTAAGAGCTAAATATGGAGAAAAATTTTATGTTTCAGTTAATCTTTCACCTAAACAAAAATTAGATGAGGAATTTATTGAAGCAGTAAATAATAGATTGATATCTAATAAACTTAATTCTAGTTTTATTAGATTTGAGATTACAGAGAGTAGTTTAATTAAGAATATGATTATTATGAATAAATTTATTGAATATGCTAGAAATAAAGGTTTTAAAATTGCACTTGATGATTTTGGAACGGGTTATTCATCTCTTTCTTATTTAAATGAATTTAAATTTGATGTTGTAAAAATTGATAGAACATTTATAAAAAATTTACCACATGATAAATATTCTAGAGTTTTAGTTGATGTTATTACTGAACTTTCAAAACGATTAGGATTCAAATTAATTGCTGAAGGTGCAGAAACAGAAGAAAATGTGAAATATATTTTAGAAAAAGGAAATATTGATATTCAAGGGTTTTACTTTAGCAAACCAACTTTATTAAAAGACCATAACTAATTAGAATCATGTTATGGTTTTTTTAATTAAATTGATGGGGTGATGAAGCGTTAGAAGATGTCTTGCACGTATATGGACTAGTAAAATTAAAAAAAATAGAAGGAGAGAATTCATGCATATTAAACTAATAGCAATAGATTTAGATGATACATTATTAAATGAAAATTTAGAAATTACAAATGAAAACAAGAAAATATTGAAAGAAGCAGAAGATAAAGGTGTAATAATTGTGCTTGCTTCTGGAAGAGCATCATTTGCAATGCAAAATATGTAAAAGAATTGGGATTAGACAAAAGAAAAGGATATAAAATATTTTTTAATGGATCAGCAATTGTTAGAACAGATACAAATGAGATTATATATACAAACAAATTACAAGTTGATTTAGGAAAAGAAGTATTTAAAGTTGTGAATGAAATGAATTTTCCAATTCAAACATATATTGATGATACTATATATGTTTCTTTTGAAAATAAATATACAGATATTCAGAGCGAATTAACTGGTATGAAAAAGAAAATAATTACTAATTATGAAGAATTTTTAAATGATGCACCGATAAAATTTGTAATTCCTGGAAATCCAGAAGAATTAATTAAACTGGAATTAATTTTAAAAGAAAAATTTAAGAATAGAGCAAATATATTTAGATCAAAACCATATTTTTTAGAAGTAATGAATATTAATGCCGATAAAGGATATGCTTAAAGTTTTTAACTGAATTAATGAATATTGAAAAAAAGAATACTATGGCAATAGGTGATGCAATGAATGATTATGGTATGATTAGTTTTGCAGGTGTTGGAGTAGCAATGGTAAATGCAATTAGCAAAATAAAAGATATTGCAGATATAATAACAACTAAAAATAATAATGAAAGCGGAGTTGATGAAACTGTAAAAATGTATTTAACATTATAATATTACTAAATATTTATGTGATTTTATGTTATAATTAAGTAAAATAGTGTGAAGATAAAGGTTGTATAACATGATGAAGGATAATAAAAATAAAATTAAATTAGTAGAAGGTTTTTTTTTAGGATCTTCAGTATTAACGTTTTTTTCAGCAATACAAAAATTTTTTTCATATAATAAAATTGTTTTGGATATAAAACTTTATATTGTTCCGATTCTATTTGGTGGAATTACTGGAATGATTATAATGAATTTATTTATTAAAAGGAAAAAATTATCTGATGAAATTAGAAAAGATTATGATGCTATGAAAGGTCAAAAATTAGAAATTGAAGCGCTTTATTCTCAATTAGAAGCTCATAGTCAAACTATTGAATTATTAAATAGAAATTTGAACCTAACTTTAGAAAAATATGAAATTATTATTGATTCAACTAGTAATTTTAGTGTATTAAAAAATCGTTCTGAGGAAGAATTTTTATCGGAAATTTATAATGTTGCGCAAAAGATTATTAAAAAATTTGATTATGGTGTAGTTTTTACTTTTGAAAATGGTAAAGTTAAACCTATTAAATCTTGTGGATATAATTTGGAAAAATTAAAAAAATTTGAATTAAGTGAATCGATTGTAAAAGTTGTTTATACTGGTACAAATATCTATCATCTTAAAGATATAAGTGTTGGATTAATGATGAGTAATGATAGATTTGAAGAATTCAAAAAAATAAATCCAAATTCAAAAGAAATATTATATTTATGTATTAAATTTCAAGAAAAAGTAATTGGTGGATTATTCCTAGAATTAGATGCTAAAAATATTGAGGCTTATGATGAAAATGATTTGAAAGTTATGAAAACGTTTCAATCAATTGTTGAATCGTATTATGAGTCAATCGCTTATGAAGAGTTAGAGGGCGATAGACTTCTTGATATTGTAAAAGCAATGACAAATATGCTTGAATTTCATGATGTATATACTAAAGGGCATTCATTAGGTGTTGCTGATATTTCTGCAAAAATAGGAAAAGAATTAAAAATGTCTGCTAAGGATATTAGGGAATTGTATTTAACAGGGTTGCTTCATGATATTGGGAAAACTTTTATTCCATATGAATTATTAAATAAAAATGGAAAATTGACTGATCAAGAATTTGAGATTATAAAAAAGCATCCTAGTAATGGGGAAAAAGTTCTTCATGCAATAAAAAGTTTTGAAAAGATTAGACTTAGTGTAAAACATCATCATGAAAGATGGGATGGAAAAGGATATCCAGATGGTTTAAAAGGTAATGAAATTTCATTTGAAACACAGATTATTTCGGTTGCTGATGCATATGATGCAATGACTACGGATAGACCATATAGAGAAGCTATGTCAAAAGAAGATGCAATTTTGGAAATAAAAAATAGTTGTGGGAAACAATTTTCGCCAGAAATATGTAAGTTATTTGTGAATATGTTAAAAAATACTCCTGACAAGTAGCGGTAATATAAATAAGCTTAAAATATAAAATAGTCCTCTATAATTATTTATATAGAAGACTATTTTTTTATTATATTATTATGCTTTTGGTCTCATTAATGGGAAGAATACACATTCGCGTATTGGTCTATCCATCATAACTGAGAATAATCTTTCAGAAACACCGAAACCATAAGCTGGTGGCATACCATATCTTAAAGCTTCGATAAATGATTCATCATGATCATGAGCTTCGTCGTCGCCTTCTTCACTCATAGTTCTTTGTTCGTTAAATCTTTCTTCTAAATCAATAGGATCATTTAACTCTGTATAACCATTACCCATTTCAGATCCTGCTATGACAATTTGCATTTGAGCAACTTTTCTATCATCGCTATCTAAACGTTTAGGTAGTGGATTTAATTGTACTGGTTGTCCAACTAAGAATCCAGGACCAGCTAAATCTTTTCTAACAACTTTCCATAATACATCAACCATTCTCCAGAATCCAATATTTGGATCAAATTCTACATGTAAAGAATCTAATTTGCTTTCAACTTCTTCTTTAGTTGCATTAAAGATGTTAACTCCAGTTTTCTCTTCAATAATAGTTTCAAAGTCATAAATTTCCCACTCTTTATCCATATCAATTTCAAATCCTCTAGTTGTGAATTTTGAAGAGCCCATAACAGCTTTTGTTACTTTTCTATATAAATCTTTAGTAAATTTCATTCCATCTTCGAAATCCGCATAAGCCCAATAGAATTCCATTTGAGTATAATCTTGTAAATGCTCAGGACTCATACCTTCGTTTCTAAACTGTCTGCCAATTTCAAATGTTTTATCAAATCCAGCAACTAATAGTTTTTTCTGCCATAATTCACCCATTGAAATTCTTAAGAATACGTCAATATCTAAAGCGTTATGATGAGTTTCAAATGGTGTTGCAGAAGCTCCACCAGCTGATGTTTCAAGAATTGGAGTTTCAACTTCTAAAAAGTCATGTTCAATCATATAACTTCTAATTGTACCCCAGAATTTTTGTTTCTTTAAGAAAATTTCCTTTACATCTCTATCCATAATAATATCTAAATATCTTTTTCTAAGTTTAATTTCATCATCTTGAATTCCGTGGAATTTTTCAGGAAGTGGTTTTAAAGCTTTAGTTAAGTGATGATATCTTTTTGCTTTAACGCTTACCTCACCAGTTTTTGTTTTAAACATAGTACCTTCAATAGCGATAATATCGCCAATATCTGCTTTATTAAAAAGTTTAAATTCTAATTCAGATAATTGATCGCTTCTTAAGTAAATTTGAATCTGACCATCATTATCTTGGATATGCATAAAACCAGCTTTACCTTTACCTCTTTTTGTCATAATACGACCAGCAACTGAAACAGATATTTGTTTTTCCTCTAATTCCTCTTTAGTATATGATTCATAAGTTTCTTTTAAAGCTCCAGAATGATGTGTTGGTATAAATTTCTTTCCAAAAGGCTCAACGCCCATTTCTCTAAGTTCATCTAACTTTTTTACACGTATTGCTTCCTGTTCACTTAATTTTCTTTCGATTGTGTTTTCTTGACTCATATTTTCTTTTTCTCCTTTCATAAAATACATTACGAACAACTAAAATTTAAGATTTTTAAAATAAAAAAACTCCCATGCTCAAAATCATATTGAGGACGAAAGTTATCGTGTTACCACCGCAGTTTATTAATATGTTGCCATATTAACCTTAATAAGTATATTATACTTTGCTCTATAACGGGAGCTTCCCGATTTATTATCAAATAATCCAATAAATAACTCAAAGTCTTTTTTCATTAATTTGCTACTATGCCATTCTCACCAAGTAGGCATTCTCTTGAAGGTTTAAATTAATTACTTGTCTTTTCATTGTCAATATATGTTAAAAATTATAATTCATATTTTAAAAACTGTCAAGAAATTGTAAATGAAATAAAAATAATATATAATTATGGTACAATTATAGTTAAAGGAAGGAAAGGGAAATTATTAAAATTGCATATTTTAGTGGAGGCTGTTTCTGGAGTGTTTAAAACAAATTTTGAAAAATTAAAGATGTTATTGATTATTTTTTTTCAATTCGTGATTCAACTACTTTAAATAGACAAGGAATGAATATAGGATCACAATATAGATCAATCATTTTTTATTCAAATAAGAACGAGAAAGAAAGTGCATTAAAGTTAATAGAATGTTTTAAAAAAAGTAATAAATATTTAAGAGATATAGTAACTGAAGTTGCAAAAGCAGGTAAATTTTATTTATCTGAATATTATCATCAAAATTACTATAATAATATTTAGAAAGGAAGATGAAATGAATATAATGACAAAAAGAATGAAAAAATCAATTGCTATGGGTGTTATTTTAGGAATTTTTTGTGTTGTTGGTGCTTACATTAGATCTGGAAGACAGTTAAATGTTATTAATATTTTTTCGTTATGGTATAATCGTTTAATTCTTGGATTTATTATAGGCGTACCTTGGGAATCTAAAGAAATGAAAAAAAGTATAATACGTGGAGCAATTATTGGTTTTATAATATCATTCCAATTTTATATTTTTACTAATTTTGTAGATACAGTTAGTTTTATTGCAGGGATTGTATATGGAATTATAATTGAAGTGTTCTTGTATTTAAGCAAAGTATAAGTTGAAAATTACTATAATTTATTTGTAAAAGAAATAAAAAATGATAAAATAAATGTAATGATTTAAAGTAGAACCATAGAAAGGGATATTATGTTGAAAATTAAAAAAATAGCAAATAAAAAACTATTATCAATATTATTTTTATTTAGCATAATTTCAATTTTTTCATTTCTATTCATTCAATATAAGGAAGTAGAACATAAGCAAATTTTTTTAACGGATGAAGAAATTAATTGGCTAAAAGAAAATGATGGTGAAATTAAAATTGGTTATACAATTGATTATGAGCCAATTGAATTTTTAAAAAATGGTAAATATGTAGGAATATCAGCTGACTATTTTGATTTATTAGAAAATAAACTTAATGTTGAATTTGATATGGTTCAATTTGAAAATTGGAGTGAATTAATAAAAGAAGCAGAAGATGGCAATTTAGATGGAATTACAGCTGCAACTAAAACTGAAGAGCGATGTGAGTATTTGGAGTTTGCTGTTCCATATATATTTAATCCGAATGTAATTATAACAAGAGAAAATTTTTCAGAAGAATTAACTTTTGAGAAATTATCAAATTCAAGTATGAAGATAATTGTTGTAGAAGAATATGCAATTATTAATTATATAAAGGATAACTATCCTAGATTAGAATATGAAACGGTTAAAAATGCTAATGAAGGGATAATGAACGTATCGCTTGGAAAAGCAGATGCTATGATTATTGAAGTTATGAGTGCTGCAGCAGAAATTGAAAGAGATAAAATTTCTAATTTAATAGTTAATACTGAAATACCTTATGATTCAAATTTATCAATAGCAACTTTGAGAAACAAACCAATATTAAATGATATTATAAATAAAGGGCTTGCTCAAATTGGGCATGATGAAAAATAGAAGATACTAGAAAGATGGTTACCTTTTGAAAAAGAACAAATATATGATAATAAATATTTTTGGGTTATTATGGGTACAATAAATTCTATAATATTAATTATTCTGATTTCAATTATATTTTGGAATTTTACCTTGAAAAAAGTTGTTGAAGAAAAAACTAAAGAATTAAAAAATTCAAAATTAGAATTAGAAGAACAAAATGATAAATTAGAAGAAGCAACTAAAATGTTAAAAGAAAGTGAAAAACGTTTTGAGGCATTATCAAAATATTCTACAGATGTTATTGCGCGTTTTGATTCGGAATTTAGACATTTATATATAAACCCAGCTGCATATAAAATAACTAATATTCATGCAGAGGAATTTATAGGTAAAACTTATTTGGAACTAGGTTTTCCAGAAAAATTGGTTAAGAAATGGGAAAATGCAATAAGAATAGTATTTGAAACAGCGAAGCCCTATGAAACAGAATTTGAAATTAATGGACATTATTTTCATTGGTCTTTAATGCCTGAATTTTCGAATAACGATAAAAATATGAAAACTTATGTATCGGGTGTAATTTCATCAGCAAGAGATATTACAGAGCGTAAAATAAATGAACAAGAAATTGAATATAAATCTTATCATGATGAATTAACTGGATTAAATAATAGAACTTATTTTAATGAAAAATTAGATGAATATAATAAAGAGTATAATTTGCCTTTAGGAATAATATTGGCGGATTTAAATGGATTAAAAATAACAAATGATACATTAGGTCATATTAAAGGAGATATATTATTAAAAAAGGTTGCTGAGATTTTAAAAACTTTCAATAAATATAGATCCTTAATTGCTAGAATTGGTGGAGATGAATTTATAATGCTTGTTCCAAATAAAAATGAAGCAGAAATAAGGGAAATCTGCGATAATATAAAAAAAATGTGTTTGGAATCTGAAAAAGATCCTATTAGGCCATCAGTAGCTTTAGGATATGCAGTTAAAGAAAAAAATATTGATAAATTTCCAGTCTTATTTAAAAAAGCTGAAGATAATATGTATGAAAATAAAATGTATGAAAGCGAAAGTACAAATAATTCAATATTAATTTCATTAGAAGCAATGCTAAGAGAAACAACAAATGAAACTTTTGAACACAGTATAAGATTAAAAAATAATGCTGTTAAAATAGGAGAAGAATTAAATTTATCGAATGAAGAGTTGAAAACTTTATCTTTATTAGCTGATTTACATGATTTAGGAAAAATAGGAGTACCGCAAAAAATATTGCAAAAACCTGGTGCTTTAAGTGAAAGTGAGTGGAAAAAAATAAAAAGGCATCCAGAAATAGGATTTAAAATTGCCAATTCATATCCAAAACTTAATAGAATTGCTGAAGGTATTTTATCTCATCATGAAAGATGGGACGGCAAAGGATATCCTCGAGGATTGAAAGGTGAAGAAATACCATTTTTGGCTAGGATTATAACAATTGTAGATGCATATGATGCAATGATTACTACTAGACCATATAAAAAACAAATGACAAAAGAAGAAGCAATTAAAGAATTAATAAATTGCTCAGGAACACAATTTGATTCAGATTTAGTTAAAATATTTATTGAAAAAGTACTTAAATGATTTTATAGGAGGGAAATATGAAATTTAGAAGACAACCGGCGAAAGGTACACAAGATGTTTTACCAAAGGATATGGCACTTAGAAATTATATATTAGATATTATTAAAAAAACTTATGCTGAAAAAGGGTTTACTCAAATTCAAACTCCATCAGTAGAAGATATTAATCTTCTTACAAATAGTGATGGTGGTGAAAATTTAAGAATGCTTTTTAAAATTCTTAAAAGAGGAGATAAGTTAAATTTAGAAAATGCTAGTGAAAATGATATTACAGATTTAGGTTTAAGATTCGATTTAACACTTCCTTTATCAAGATTTTATGCAAATAATAGAAATGAATTATCAATGCCTTTTAAAGCAGTTCAAATAGGTGATGTATGGAGAGCGGAAAGACCACAAAAAGGAAGATATCGTCAATTTATGCAATGTGATGTAGATATTATTGGTGAAAAATCTATAATCGCAGAAATCGAATTGTTAATGACTGTTCCAGAAGTTATTCATAGACTTGGTTTTAAAAACTTTGTTTTAAAAATAAATGATAGAAGATTATTAAAAGATATGGTTACATCTTCAGATATATCAGAAGACATTTTCTCATCAATATGTATATCATTAGATAAAGCAGATAAAATTGGTATTGAGGGAGTTAAAAAAGAATTATCAGCTAAAGAACTTACAGATACTCAAATAGAATCACTTATTAAAAGAATGGATACTAAACTTGAAGATTTAGATTCAGAAGCAGCAAAAGAAATTAATGAAATTATTAAAGTTGTTTCTAAATATTATCCAATAGAATTTGATCCTACTTTAGTAAGAGGAATGGGTTATTATACTGGATCAATATTTGAAGTTCAATCAAATGAATTTAAAGGTTCATTAGGTGGCGGCGGAAGATATGATAATTTATTAAATAAATTCCAAAACGATACAATTCCAGCTGTTGGTTTCTCAATTGGTTTTGAAAGAATAGTTGATTTACTAAAAACTAAAAACATTGAAATAGATACTAAAGAAAAAGTAGCACTTGTTTATATTAATGATGAGTATTTAGAAAAAACAGTAGAACTGTCAAAAGAAATGAGTGATGATAATAAAATAGTATCAATGTTTAAAGTTAATAAAAATAAAGTTGGTAAGAAAATAAAGAAAATGGAAGAAGAAGGTTTTACTAATATTATTGTTGTTGACAAAATGTAATAGAATTTTAAAGGCATGATTATTCATGTCTTTTTTATTAAAGTAAAAGTTTAATTGAATCGTAACTATTTTGAAATATAGAAATGTTATAATTACT
>JAUCFZ010000049.1 GCA_030377915.1 Clostridiaceae bacterium HSG29 | reverse complement strand
CTTAATTGCAACAATATTATTAATTTTTGTAAGTTCTACTACTGTTTCAATATTAATTTTTGCGCCTGTTCTTCCAGGTACATTATAAATAATTATTGGTAATTCTGTTGATTCTGCTATTGCTTTAAAATGTGCACAAATAGATTCTTGATTTGGTTTATTATAATAAGGAACAATAACAAGTAATCCATCTACATTTAAATCTTTTATATTCTCAATATTTTCAATTGTTTTTTTCGTATTATTTGTTCCAACACCAGCAATTATTGGAACATTTACTTCTGGCTTTATCTTTTCTATTAATTTATAAACTTCTTCATTTGTTAATGTTGGTGATTCACCAGTAGTTCCATTTATTAATAATGCTGAACTTTTTTCGTTTTCTAATTTTTTTGCTAATTTTATTGCTTGATCATAATCAACTTCTAGTTTATCATCAAACGGTGTAACCATTGCTGTAATTATTTTTCCGAAATTCATATTATTCTCCTTTATAGCACCTTCATTTTAATTGGTCTAACAGGTGCTCTATAACTTGATGTTTTAATTTCACTTACATCTTCTTTTAATTCATTTGCAATCATTCTTTCAACTGCTTTTCTACAAGTTCTACCTTGACATAGTCCCATTCCTGCTCTTGTAAATTTTTTTACCTCATCAACTGTTGTTGCACCATCTCTTATTGCTTGTAATATTTCCTCTTCCGTAACTTCTTCACATCTGCATATAATTTTACTCATAAATTCACACCCTTATTTATCAGTGTTCTCGTTATTGTAGCTACTCCAATATGTTAATACATCATTTATTAAATTCTCTAAATGTCCTTCCATCGCTTTTGAAGCCTCTTCTTCATCACCATTTTTTATTGCTTCATATATTTTTCTATGATAATAATTATATGGAGAATTAATATGCTTCCTTAAATGTTCAAACATTGTTGATTGTTGCTTAAATGTCGATATCATACTATACATTGATTCTAATATCACATTTCTAGATGCTTTTGCAATTGTTTCATGAAATAAAATATCTTCTTCAGCAATACTTTTACCTTCTTTTAGCAGTATTTCCTGTTTTTTAATTATCTCATCTAATGCAATTAACTCATCTTTTGTAATAAATCGAGCAGCTAATCTACATGTTTCTTTTTCTATAGCTTTTCTTGCTTGTATTATCATTACATAATTCTCTAATAATTCACTTAAAACTATATTTTCTAAATTCTCTTTATGTTGATTTATTCTTTCAATAGTCTCAGCTTTTTTTATTGCTACTTTACCTTCAAAAGTAATTACTCTACCTTTATTATTTTGTTTCTCAAGATATTTATTATTTTCTAATTTTGCTAATAATCTTCCAATGGTAGCAGTACTTACTATAATATTTTCATCTTTTAACTTATTTTCTAATGCCCACGAACCAATAGGTTCTTCTAATTCATTTATTATTTTTAATGTTTTTAATTCAAATTCATCTAAGATTTGTTTCATAACTACCTCCCTAGTAATACTATATTAATTATTTCATATTAATAGAATCTTTACAATACAATTCAGTAAATCATTACAATTTAAACCTTAGATGATATTTTACTTCAACCCTTCTTAGGCTGCTTTACTTGTATTATTGTTTTTTGTAACTAAAGATATTATTACAATTAATGCTGAAGCTGTTGCTAAAGCAATAAGAACTCTATATGGTCCTAAGATTGTAAGTTGTGTCATTACTGATCCTGCTACTATTCCAATTCTTGCTGCCCATGGAGTAACTTTACTATTTTTCTTACCCATTTCATGAGGAACACTTGGATCTTCTTTCCAAAGTAAACCAATAATTAATAACGGAACTAGTCCACCACCAGCCATTGCATAAGCTTTAGAGAATAACTGTAAAATTGAAGTAGCATAAATTGCGCCAAACGCTGCAAATATACCAATTACAACAGTTAAAATTTTTGCATATTTAACTAAATCTTGATCAGTAGCTTCTGGTTTAAAAGGTCTAATCAAGTCATTAACTACTACTACTGATGCAGAGTTTAAGTTCGAATCTGCTGATGACATTCCTGCAGCTAAAATAAGTGCAAATATCATTGCAGCAACACCAACAGGTACATAATTCTGCATAAACCAAGCCATTGCATCTCCAGGAGCAAGGTCTTGATTAAGTGTAAATATAATCATTCCAACTAATGCTGTTAACATAACTACTATAATAGCGATTATTCCACTATAAAGAAGACCATTTTTTGCTGTTTTTGAATCTTTTGATGAAAAACAACGTTGCCAATATATTTGAGCAACTAATATACCAATACATCCTGTTACAAATTTAGTTATAATTTCTAATGTGTTAGTCCCCGCAAAAGACCACATTTCTGCTCTTCCTAAATCTACTAATCTAACTCCAATTTCAGCTATTGAGAAATCAACTGGTTTGAATGCGTAAAAATAAAAAACTGCTCCAAATATTGCTACAAGAATTCCTTGTAATAAATCTGTCCATACAACTGAATAAATTCCACCAAGTGTAGTGTACACTATAAATATTGCTGAGAAAAAAATAATTACTGGTAACGGATTAACTCCTGTAATAACATTAAATATACTTCCTAATGCTTTTCCTTGTCCACCAACCCATGCGATCATAATCATTGAAGCTAAAATTCCAGCCATAGCTCTTGTTACTTTGTCATTTGTAATCAAATCATCCATTAACTCAGGAAATGTATTATATCTAAATTTACCTGCAAATCCTGCAAAGAACAATGCAAAAATTATTTTAGATCCTTGTTCACCTAAAATAAATGCCATCCAAGGTAAACCTATTAAATAACCTTTTCCAGCATGTCCTACAAAGTTACCAACTCCCATTATTGTTGCAAACTGTGTGAAAAAAATCAAATACATTGGAAATGATTTGCCACCTATTGCAAAATTAGAAAAACTCATTCCAGCTTCATCTTTAAATTTTAACGATATTGCAAGAAATGTCCCGCACATTAATATAGTAATTACCCATAAAAGTGTTCCTAACGTCATATTATTCCTCCCCAAATTGTAATAAAATTCCTAAATAATTTATTAAGATTTAATAGAGTGCGCACCCATTAAATAAATCTATCGTAACTAAACTCACTAATATCTAGTGATGGTTTTTCTTTACATATCATTTCTGCAATAATTTTACCAGTAGCTGGCGCTAATGCTATTCCATCTCCACCATGCCCTGAAGCAATATAAAACCCTTTTTTCCCTTTAACTTCTGAAATAATTGGTTTTCCATCAACCGATGAAGGTCTAAACCCTGCAAATGTTCTAATAATATGAACATCTTTTAATATTGGAAAAAATTCAACGATCTGATTTGTAAGTAATTCAATAACTTCCTTATCAGTATTTTTATTAAAATTTCCTCTTTCTCTAGTACTACCAATTAAATAGTTCCCCTCACCAGTTTGAGTAAAAGATAACCCTACCCCAAGTTCTTTAAATCTTTCACTATGATTTACTAATTCAGGTTTTAATTTTGATATTATATAATCTGCACTCCAGATATTTTCTTTCCCTAACATGGGAACGTTTTCCGTAACCGCTATTTGTCCTTTTAACGGCTCAATTGGAATATCAATATCAATTAATTTTCCTATCTCTCTAGACCATGCTCCAGCAGCATTAACTACACTTTCAGATTCTATTGTCACATCATTATCAAGAGTTATTTGCCAATTGCCATTATTATTTTTTAATTCTTTTATTCCAGATCCTTTATAAACTTCCATACCTTTACTTATACAGCTACTAAGGAAAGCTCTCATTACATATAAAGGATTAACTTGTGAATCCTCAGAACCATATGTAGCTGCAAGGATTCCATCTTTTACATATGGATGTAATTTTTTTACCGCTTTTTCATCAATCATTTCAATATTTAAACCATATTTTTTCTGCTGCTTAACATAATCTTCCATAAACGGAATTTGCTCTTCTTTATCTATTAATATCATTCCACCTCTATTATGAAATCCAATATCATAATTCAGCTCTTTAGAAAGACCTTTATAAATATCCAAACTCTCAATAGCCATTTCTAAAATCTTGCCAGGTTTTTTTGATTGTAATAGTATCATATCGTCACATGCTCCTGAAGCGCCATTACCAATTTGATTTTTTTCTATTAATGCTACTTTCTTATTTTTTAATGTTAAATAATAAGCACATGATAATCCTATTATTCCGCCTCCAATAATTACCGCATCATATGTTTTCATTCAAGCCTCCTATTAAAATCAACTTCTTATATCATTTTCTGTTCGCTCATCTCGTGACGAGTAGTGGTTCGATTATATACAATACTTACAATTCTGTCAATATTTTTTTTATATATATATCCGTTGAATACGTTCTATTATAAGTTTCTTTACCTTTTATTTGACACAATCGTTTTTATTATATATACTTGTTTCGACTACTCATCAAGTGATTAGAGAGATTGATGTTAAATTAACAATTTGTTAATTAACGAAAAGGAGGAAATGTGTTTTGGGTAAAATTCTCGAAATTAATTTGTCAAATGAAACTTCAAAATTAATTACTATTAGCAAAGATATTTATAAAAAATTTATAGGTGGTAAAGGTTTAGGTGCCTACCTAATGTTTGAAAAATCCATTCCTGGTATTTCTGGATTAGATGAAAGAAATCCACTTATATTTCTTACCGGTCCATTAACTGGAACAGGATTTCCGACTTCTGGGAGAATGGTTGTAGTTAGCAAGTCACCACTTACAAACACTTATACAGATTCTCATGCGGGAGGTCATTTTTCAGTCGAATTAAAAAAATCTGGATTAGATGGAATAATATTAACTGGAAAAGCTAAAACTAAAAAATATATATGGATTAAAGATGATAAAATCGAATTCAAAGACGCGACTCATATTTGGGGTAATGAAGTTAGCAATACTGTTACAAATTTAAGAAATGAAACAGATACTAAAGCTCGAGTTGCATGTATTGGCCCTGCGGGTGAAAACCTTTCGCTCATTTCTACAATAATGCTAGATAAAGACAGTGATAAAACAAGAGCTGGAATTGCTGGAAGAACAGGTTTAGGTGCAGTAATGGGATCTAAAAATATAAAAGCTATTGTTATTAAAGGTAGTAAGAAACTTGAATTCGAAGATGAAGATTTATTTAAAGATGGAAGTAAAAAAACAAAATCATTAATAAAAGGCACTGAATTTATGAAAACTAGATTTAATTATGGTTCTGCTAATCTTGTTGGCCCAATGAATAAAGAAGGTTTTCTGCCAACAAATAACTTTAAAGCTGGTTTTATAGATAATGGTGAAGATTTATATTGTGAAAATATGGCAACTCACAAATCAAGAAATGCTACCTGTTATGGCTGCCCAATTGCCTGTGGACAAATAATAAAAACAAGAAGTGAGGAAGAAGTTAAAATAGAATATGAATCAATCGCCCTCCTTGGAAGTAATAATGGTCTTAGAAATTTCATGGATGTTGCTGATGCATGTCTTGCATGTAATGAACTTGGCCTTGATACAATGTCTGCAGGAGTTATAATCGGATTTGCAATGGAATGTAAAGAGAAAAATCTTCTTTCTGATGTACCGGAGTTTGGAGATGAAAAAGGTCAACTTCAACTTCTAAGCAAAATGGCATATAGGGAAGGTATTGGAAATATTCTTACAGAAGGTGTTAAACGTGCATCAGAAAAAATAGGACATGGAAGCGAAAAATTTGCAATTCATGTAAAAGGTCTTGAACTGCCAGGATATGAACCTCGAACATCATGGGGAATGGCTCTTTCATACGCTACTTCTGACAGAGGTGCATGTCATCAAAGATGCTGGACAGTAAATTCTGAACGATCAGGCCTTCTAAAAATGTTTTCATTTGATGACAAACCTGAATTTGTAGTTGACTCGCAAAATGAAAGAGCTGCTGCATACTCCGTACTAGTTTGTGATTTTATGCCTTTTAATGTTGATGATGTATGCAACGCTTTTTCAGGAGTAACTGGAGTTGATTTTACTGAAGAAGATTATCTAAAAGGTGGCGAAAGAATTTGGAACCTTATAAAATTATTCAATTTAAGAGAAGGTTTCACAAGAAAAGATGATACTTTACCATCAAGAATGTTTACTGAAAAATTAACCCTTCCAAAAGGGGTTTATGATATTAATGAAGTATTAATTAATAAAAATGAATTCGAAGAATGCATCACTGATTACTACACATTACGAGGATGGAACGAACAAGGAATTCCTTCTTTAGAAAAGCTAAAAGACCTAGGTCTTGAAGAATATGCAAAATTTTAATCTAATATAAATGAAAAAGTCAAAATAAGAGGAGGATGAATTATTATTTATCCCCCTCTTTTTAAATGCACACAAATTTTATAATAAATCTACATAAAAAAAAGACCTTTAATTTTTATTTTAAAGATCTTTGTTAGTAAAAAACATTCAATTTTATCACCTTTCTTAAAAAAGTTTATATAAATTTTCCATTTTCTCATTTTCAGTTAAATTTTTTTTCGCATAAATATTAAATAGTAATTCAAACATTTTAGTACCTCCTTAGTATAGTTTATAAAAATTTCTTTCTAATTCTTCATTTGAGTGTAAAAACTCATTTTTCCAGTACATCATAAATAATAAATCAAACATTTTAGCACCTCCTAAATCCTTTTTACTTTCTTAGTATACTCATAAAAAAACAAATGTAAAGCGGAAACCGTTTTCTAAATTCAGGAAAACGGTATCTATTTAATCTTATTAATAAACTGTAACAAATTACTATAATTACTCATTCTATAACTAAATTTACAACAAAAAAACGCTGATTCTATTAAAATCAACGTTTCTAATTACTTATTACATCATGCTTTTCATTATATTTTCCATAGCTCCTGATTTTGCTACTTCCATCATCCAATTTTCAGCAACTCTTTTATTCATTATAGATAATGTTGGGAATGAGTGCTGAGTCATTGCAATATTAAATAAATTCATTTGATTTTGAACTGCCATTGTCCATTCTTGAATTAATTCACTTGCAACATGTCCAGCAATAGTAGCACCTAAAACAGTTCCGTTTTTATCAGCTATTACTTTAATAAAACCGTCAGTCTCTCCATCAGTTAAAGTTCTTCCATAATCTTCATATTCAGTTCTTGAAATAGAATACTCAATTCCACTTTCTATAGCTTGCTTCTCATTTAATCCAACTTGAGCAATTTCAGGTTTTGTAAATACAGACCAAGGAACTGCATAATTACTTCTTTCTAGTCTTTGAATAGGCATAGGGCTAATTGAATTCATTAACGCTAACATTCCTTGATGCATTGCAGCATGTGATAATTGTGCTATTCCATTACAATCTCCAATAGCATAAATATTTTCAACATTTGTTCTCATATACTCGTCAACTGTAATACCTTTTCTTGTAGTTTCAATACCTAATGTATCTAAACCTAAAGATTCAACTGATACTTTTCTTCCTGCTGCAACTAAAAGCTTCTCTGATCTAAAATCACCTTTGCTTGTTTTAACAAGAATCATATCTCCATCATTTTCAACTTTTTCAATACTTGTACTATTATAAACTTCAATACCCTCTTCAATAAATTTTTTCTCTAATAATTTACCTGCTTCTTCATCTCCAATTGGTATTAAATGTGGATCCATTTGTACAATAACAACTTTTGAACCTAATCTTGAGAATGCTTGTGCCATTTCAGTTCCAATAGCTCCACCACCAATAATTGTAAGAGATTTTGGAACTTCTTCTTGTTCAAACATATTTAAATTAGTTAAAATATCTACATCATTTATTCCAGGAATTGGTGGAACAAAAGGTTTTGCACCTGTAGCAATAAAAATTGATCTTCCAGTATATTTTTTATTTCCAACTTCAATAGTATGTTCATCAACAAATTTTGCTTTACCTTCATTAAGAATAAAAGTAACTTTGTTCTTGTCAAACATTTTCATTGTTTTAGTTCCATTAATTTGAGCAATTTTTTCTCTAACAACTTCTAATGGACTTTCAACAACAGTTTTACCTTCTAATTTAATTCCATATTTTTCAGTATTATTTGCAATATAATTAACTTCAGCTGATTTTAGCAATGCTTTACTTGGAGTACATCCGTAATTTAAACACTCTCCACCAACTTTATGGTCTTCCACTGCTAATACTGTCATTCCCATAGATGGTGCCATTGCAGCAACAGCCATACCAGCAGGTCCTAAACCAATAACCACTATATCATAATCAAATTTATTATTCATTTTTCCTCCTATAATTTTCATTTTCAATTTATGAGTTTATTATAGCACACATCTACCCCCTTGGGTAGGGGTTAATTATTACAATTTAGTAACATATAAACCTAAAAAAATATAATTTTTGTTTAAAATATCTTTCAAATGGTATAAGATTAGTTATATTATATAAAGTATTGAGGAGGCTTTAATGAAAAAAATTGCTATTTTATTTATTGTTTTTAGTTTATTCACTATTTCCGCTAATTTCTGTATGGTTGAAATAAATCATAATACAGAAGCTGAAAAATTAAAGGAAATTGGTGTTTTTAAAGGTACCGACAATGGTTTTGAATTAGACAGAGCTCCAAATCGCTTAGAAGGCGGAGTTATGTTTGTTAGATTACTTGGAGCTGAAAATGAAGCTATCGAAAATAATTATTCGCATCCATTCGCTGATGTTCCTGAGTGGGGTTCAGCATATGTTGGGTATCTTTATCATAAAGGCCTAACAAATGGAATTTCAGATACTGAATTTGGATCTGTTAATATAATGGATGCAAAATCTTATTTAACTTTTATGTTAAGAGCTCTTGACTATGATGATTCTAAAGGCGATTTTAGTTGGTCTGTTGCTGTAGAAAAAAGCAACGAAATTGGATTAATTGATAATGATTATATGACTAATTTAAAATCAAATACATTTCTTAGAGATCATGTTGCATATATTTCATTTAACACATTAAATCAACATATTAATAAAAGCGAATTATCATTGGCTTCAAAACTTGTTGATAATGGAGCTTTTTCTGAAGAATCAGCTATTTCAATGGGTGTTTTAAATAAAAAACAGAATAACATATCTTCTTTAGGTTCACCATTATCAAAATTTACTAAAGATGATCTTATTCTATTAGGCGCAGATAATTTTTCTGGTAGTGATGAGGAAATTGCAAGCCAAATTCTTAAATGGCAATCTGATAATATGATTTATGCATCAGATAGTCAAAATTATACTGACGTTTCTTATGCTATGCGTTGGGATTATACTTTTCCAGGTATTTATACAACTAAAGATATGATTAACAATATGAAAGATGGTAATAAAATTTATGGAATTTGCTTTAATTATGCAACAATTTTTGCTGATATTGCAAATTATTATGGCCTAGAAGTTAGAGTTACTAATACTACTGTAAAACCAAGTGAAATAAGTAATAATCCTTTTTATAAAGCAACTGCTACTGGATTAGGGCCAGATGAATATTCATATTTTAAAAAATGGCTTGTAAAAAAAGGATTAAATCCTGATGATTATCCATATGAAGCAGTTAGATTAATTATGAGTGAAACTGCACTTCACTATAGAGCTGAAATTAAAATTAATGATGAATGGGTAAAATACGACACATATAGAAGCGAAAATGCCTCTGCAGATCAATATTCTTTTATAGAAACTAATTGGCAAGAAGGAAATAAGAAAGATGAACTTGCAGATTATGTAATAAGATTAAATAATGGTGAAAATTTAAATAGTGGTGGCGATGCATATCAAACATATTCTGAATTTTTAGAAGCTAGAATAATCAGAATTGAAATGGATGAGCTTGAAAGCTATAAAGGAATTACTGATGATTTAGGTCAAACAAAACGTGCAGCAACTCAAGATGATTTACATCAAGGATATGGATTAATTCCATACTTTAATAATAAATCTGATATTTTATCATTTATGAGCAATTTAGATTGGTTAGCTGAAGAAATTGATGAATATTTCGAAGTTAAAGATCTTATTGAATCTCAATCAGATGCAAAATATTACATTATTGCTGAAGTTATGTTAACACCTGAAGATGATAACGACATTTTACCATATTCTGTATTCCTAGAACAATATCTTGGTTATACTGGTGAAGATATAAGCAATGTACTTACAGAAGAAATATACAATCAACAAATAAAATAAGTTATAAATTGTCCTCATTCTTATAATAATAAGAATAGAGGACTTTTTTATATGAAATTATTGACAAAAACCCTACTCTATTATATGCTAATATGCGTCGGGAATATTGACATTATTGAGAAAAGCAATGAATTAACAATATAAATAACTTTATATTTATTAATTTTTTACTTTTCTATATTAGTACTTATATAGTGCTAATTTTTTAAAACTTTTTCTATTGATAATAATTATTATTAACAATAGAGCATTCGATTAATAGGAGGATTAAAATGAAAAAAGTAGTTGTAATTGGTGGCGGAGTTGCTGCTAAAGGATTTGCAAGTGCAGCATTAGCACTTCATAATAATATTGATTTAACAGTAGTTAGAAGCAATAAACGCGGACCTGTTCCATGTGGTATTCCTTATGCTTTTGGAACATTAAAAGATGCAAATGATAATATATCTAGTGATCAAGGATTAATTGATAATGGGCTTAAATTAGTAATTAATGATGTTACTGAAATTAATCGTGAAAATAAAACTGTTACATTAAATGATAATTCAAAAATGGATTATGATAAATTAGTAATTTCTACTGGTTCTCTACCTGTTTTACCTCCTTTTAAAGGAATAAATTTAGATGGAATACATGTTATAGAAAAAGATTTAGATGTTGTTGTTGAATTAAGAAAAAAAGTT
>JAUCFZ010000048.1 GCA_030377915.1 Clostridiaceae bacterium HSG29 | reverse complement strand
ATTCTTCTTAATACTATTTATGAAAAACAAATTTTGTTTATCAGCATTTTTAAGGTATTTTTCAAAATATTCGTTATCATAAATCATTGCACAAAAATTAAATGCAGTCTCCATTAAGGATCTTAATAGTACCTTAACATCTGATTCTAATCCGTATTCAGAAAGCAATATTATCGAATTATAACTTTTAACTATCTTACACAAAAGACCAATCAAAAAATAATCTTTGTTAATATTATCAGTGTGTTTCAGATTATGTAAAACATCATTCATACATGTATTAATTTCTCTAACTTTTTTATATAATATTTTTCTGTTATTTATATGTACTTTCCTATTTTCTTCAATCTCATTACTTAGGAAAGATTCTTTTTCAAATGTCATTAGTACCTCCCAAAATTATAACTTCCCATAACACGTAAGTTCAAGAACATGCCATTGCAACGCCTAGAGGGCGAAAGTAAAAAAGGTTGAGATATTACCATATGGTTGGGAATACATAGAGGCACGTCGTGAACTGCGGGAACGTTATCTGAAAGTGCGACCAGAGCCTGAAATAATGGCTATATAGCTACATTTTAAGCTGCTTAAGTTGAAAAAACTTTTTAGCTGCTCTATCCATTTGGAGTAATCCTACCTACAGGTGCGTCGTTAGTAATGACGAGGTTCTAAGCTGTAGGAACAATGTGAGAAATCTGTTAGCCTAAAGTGGATTAATTGCTAGGATAAACGCATGACTATGATTAAATTAATTGAATTACTGCAAGCCTCGTTAAACGTGCTCAGAGAAATAAGGCTGTTACTCTGTGACCAAAAGGTATGCGCTGTAGTCTATTGGGTTTTCGCATCAATAGGCAAATGGATAAAAGCGTCGGGGTAAAAGTAGAATCTAAGGTCATGTGAATTGGTTAAAGTGTAGAACTGGGTAAGACCACTAATTCCTTTTTATAAGGTAGGTTTTCTGTAAAGAAAATACAATATTATTGGTTATGGGAAAGCTAAAGAAAGCGAAAGTTACTTTGTAATAAAGTAAATAGAGGTTCAAAATTTGCCTTAATTCGAAAGAATGCAGACTTTTAGCAGGTTATTTATAGCGATGAAAGGAATGAAACTTTATGAATATAGAAAAGCCAAAAAGAGCATGCACTCGGGCATCTATAGACTACACAAAGAAATGGAAAAGCATAGACTGGAACATTGTAAAAGCAGTAGTTAATAAACTTCAATCAAGGATAGCTAAAGCAGTATCGGAAAATAGAATAAACCTAGTAAAGAAATTACAATATCTTTTAGCAAAATCACATTACGCAAAATTATTAGCAGTAAAGAGAGTTACTAGTAATAAAGGTAAACGAACATCTGGAATTGATAAAAAACTATGGTCAACAGAATCGCTTAAATATGAAAATGCGCTAATGCTGACAAATAAAGGTTATAAATCAAAACCACTAAAACGGATTTATATTGATAAAGGAAAAGGAAAAAAGAAAAGACCACTGGGAATTCCTACAATGTATGATAGAGCAATGCAAGCATTATATTTATTAACACTTGATCCAGTAGCAGAAACAATACTAGAAAAAAGAAGTTTCGGATTCAGACGATATAGAGGAACAAGAGACGCATCTCAATATTTATTTAAATGCTTAGGAACAAAGAAATCAGGAGAATGGGTACTTGAAGGCGACATAAAAGGATGCTTTGATAACATATCACATAAATGGATACAAGAAAATATTATAATGGATAAACAAGTATTAAAGCAATTTATTAAAGCTGGATACGTACTAAATAAGAAGCTCTATAAAACAAAAGCAGGAACACCACAAGGTGGTATAATATCACCAACACTAGCGAATCTGACACTTAATGGAATGAGTAAAATGTTACAAGAAAAGTATTGGAAAAATAGAGTTGGAACCATAGACAGACAATATAATAAGTTGAAAGTTAATATTGCAATATATGCAGATGATTTTGTAATAACAGCAAAGAAAAAAGAAACACTTGTTGAAATAAAAGAAATGATATCAAAATTCTTACTAAAACGAGGTTTAGAATTATCAAAGGAAAAAACAATAATAACACATATAAAAGAAGGATTTGACTTTCTAGGATGGAATTTCAGGAAATTTAAAGATAAGTTAATAATCAAACCATCAATTAAATCACTAAGAAAAGTGATACAAAACATAAGAGAAACAATAAAGAAATATCTAATGCAAAAACAGGATGTGTTAATAAGACGCTTAAATCAAATAATAGTTGGATGGTGTAATTACCATAAACATGCCTGTTCAAAGAAATCATATCAAACATTAGATAAAGAAATATTTAGAAGCTTATGGAATTGGTGTAAAAGAAGACATCCGATGAAGTCAAAGAAATGGCAAAAGAAGAAATATTTTTCAGAAATAAAATCAAGAGATTGGATATTTAAATCTGAAAATAGAACTTTGAAATTTGCAACAGACTTCAAAATAAAAAGACATGTGTTAATAAAGTTTGATGCGAATCCTTATTTAAATGAATATAAGGAATACTATTTAAAGAGAAACTTGCTAAACAGTAGACTTGTTTAGTTATAAATAGCTTGAGCCGTATGACGTGAAAGTGTCACGTACGGTTCTTAGGGGAGAATGGGAGAGTAATCTCCCTGACTTACCTGACCTTATTTGTCATAATGCTAATAAAAATATAATGAAATAGATTCACAAGATAAGAAAGGATACTTATATGAATCAATTAAAAATAAATGATACAAATCAAGTTTTAAATGATATAAAAGAGTTAATTGTAGAAACAAAAAATTCTATACAGTCAAATCTCAATTCAGAAATGGTAATATTGTATTGGAATGTTGGAAAACGTGTAAGAACTGCAATAATGGAGAGTGAAAAAGCTCAATATGGAAAAGAAATTGTTGATACTTTAAGTCGACAATTGAAGCTAGAATATGGAAGAGGATATAGTCGACGTAATTTGTTTAATATGATTAAATTATATGATATGTTTCCTAGTGAGCAAAAAGTGCAGACACTGTCTGCACAATTGACATGGTCTCATTTAATACTATTGATGAAGTACGATGACCCAATAAAAATTCAGTTTTATATCTCAATGGTAGTAAATGAAAGATGGAGCGTTAGAGCTTTGAATGAAAGAATGAACTCAATGTTGTATGAAAGAACGAGTTTATCTAAGCTACCAGATGAAACAATAATTAACGATATTGAAAAACTGAAAAATGAAAAAAAGATGAGTACAGAAATGTTCTTGAGAGATCCATATGTATTGGATTTTTTAGAGTTGAGAGATACATATAGTGAAAAAGATTTAGAAACATCAATACTGAAAGAATTAGAAAGCTTTATGTTAGAATTTGGTAGAGATTTTACATTTGTAGGTAGACAGGTTCGCATAACAATTGGCGATAAAGATTATTATATTGATTTACTATTTTATCATAGAAAATTGAAACGATTGGTATTAATTGAATTAAAATTGGGAGAATTTTTACCAGAGCATAAAGGCCAAGTCGAATTATACTTACGATGGTTAGATAAAAATGAAAAAAATGAGGGTGAAGAACCTCCAATTGGTATTATTTTGTGTGCAGAAAAAGCAACTGAAACAGTTGAATTACTTGAATTAGATAAAAGCGGGATACATGTTGCTCAATATTTAACACAAATGCCACCTAAGGATGTTTTAGAACACAAATTACATTTAGCTATACAACGAGCAAAGTTAAAACTAGAAGAAAGCAAATAAGCATCAGATAACAAAGCATCTTCGCAAGAGTCCACAAGATTAACAGTATAGGCGTAACTTTAAGTATATACAAAGTTATTATATTGTGGACCACATCGTCTAATGAATGTTGTTGAAAGATTTGATGTTATATTGAATATTATATTTGAGAAAAAGTAAATGTGATGCAAGACGACTTCGTAGGCGCCCGGCGTTATAAGAAATTAAAAGCTAGATATGCTTAATAATAAGGAGCTAATAATATGGAAAAGTTAACATTCAAAAATTCTAGAGACTTATCATTGGTCGGGAATTTATATAGTTCAGACTCTAATAGTATTGTTATTATGGCGCATGGATTTACAAATAATAAGTCGTTTCAAGGTAGATTTGACAGAATTGCTGAATCATTAAATGAATTGGATTTTGATGTTTTTGCATTTGATTTTAGTGGGTGCGGTGAAAGTGACCCAGATATACTTAGTGCAGCAAAAGAGGTCGATGATTTAAATTCTGCTATTGAGTTTGTGAAATCAAAAGGATATGAAAAGATCGCGTTGTTTGGAAATAGTTTAGGTTCATTAATATGTCTGAGATGTTTTCGGTCAGAAATTAAGACTATGATTCTAATGGGAGCATTATCTCACAGCATGACTTACGATTGGAATGAGGAATTCACACAAGTACAAATGGATGAATTGGAGAGAGTAGGTATCATTACTTTCAACAGTGAAGAACTAGGTATCCGCAGAGTTGACCACCAAATGCTGAATGATTTTGAAGATATCAATCAAAAGAAATTGTTGGAAGCTATTACGTGTCCTGTCCTGATCATTCATGGGAATAATGAAGAAGACAAAGAAGAGTTACAACTCTTGGCAAATTCTAGAAAAGGTATGGGTTTATTACCAGAGACTTCAGAGCTAGTTGTAATTGAGGGAGCAAAACATGGATGTAGAGAACATATAGATCAGGTTATTGAGGTGACAACAAAATGGTGTTTGAAGCATATGAAAGAATAGTATTTTGTAAATATGACGCTTTAAACATCTTATAACACAGCGGTGTCCCGACATACCTTGGTTTACTGTAAGGAAAAGTTTGTGGTGTTGCAGGGTTTATGTTTGTAAATAGCTAAGAATTATTTCGGCACGCTCGGGAACCGTGGGAATACTATGTAAAATTAAAAGCACGGTTTTGATGAATTTAAGAGGAGAGAAAATGAAGAATAGTAGGATATATTATACTATAGCAATCTTATCATTACTTATTACTTCGATTGGTGGGAGTATATATAGAAATTATATTTATAGCAACAATATAAATGATTGCGGACTGGCCGATATGCACACTAATATGGGTGCAGTCATTGTCTGTTCTTTCCTTCTCATGGGTTATGAGAAATACAGCAGCGAATTTGATAATCTGAAGGGAATCGCATCAGCGACGTTTGGATTTATAATTTATGAACTCATTCAAATATCGGATTTAATTGGAACTTTTGATGTGATGGATATTGTTGGTTCTATCATTGGTGGTTTAATTACATTAGGTATTTATAAAATCATTAATAGAAAGTTATGTGATTAAGTAAATAAATACATATACAGTTTTAGTATGAGTGTTTAAAACTTCATATAACACCCTGATTAGCGAAATTCCATTTTTAGGATAGGGTGTTGATTGCTGTTATAAATAGGTATTTGATTTAGCGAAAGAATTTACTAGGTATATGAAAAAGTAATTGAGATTATAGGAGATTAATATTTGAAAACTAAGAATAGAGTTATACGGATTGTAATAATTATGGTGTCAGTGATTTTGGCTTTGATGCTATATAGTACAGAATATTCTATCAAGAATGATTTCAAAGATATTGAAGAGGGAATTAGTGAATTCTTGGAGATAGATATTGAAATCGTTAAATACGAGAAAGTTGATAACGCTATATATGTTTACTTCGCTGATAAGACTAAAGATAACGTTGGGCATACAGTACTTTATAGAGGATTGAATTTTAGGTATCAGATAAGGCAAGCTAATTTTGGTTCCAGGAATCAGGTTGTATATATTCATGAATTTGAAACATTAAGGAATAAGTATTGGGCAGTATTCGGAACAAATTATGAGAATAGAATTGATTCAATAATATTTGATGGTGCTGGAAAAAATATTATCTTAGATGGTATTAGTGACATGGATGAAATATTACTGGTTCATGAAAGTGAAAATAAATTATCAGGAATGTCTTGGGTCTATAAATATACTTTGCTTGATCTAAAGGGTGACGATATTACTGAAGATATGCGCAGTTATCTTATTGCATCAAAAAGAAGTGGTTTTGGAAGAGGCAAAGCTGAGTTGTTTTTGTTGAATATATTTTGTGCTGCTATCATTTTAGTTGGAATTTGGCTCTCGAGGATGGTTAAAACTAAAGTTTCCGGAGATTCCTTCATATAACAGCGAGCTTCTAACATGGTTAGTAATAATGATAAAAGACGTTTTTCGTTAATTCACTTGAAAGATATATTAGTTTATTTAAAACGAAAATTAGAAGTTATCAATAGATGAAGTTGGTGAATAGAATTTGAGAAATTAGTGTGCGAATTGATGACAATGTGTCATGATAAAAGGAGGAATAAAAATAAATACGATTATAGCGGTAGTATTGTTATTAGTTATAGTAGGTGCAATAATAAGTTTAGTTGGTGTAAGTGGTAAAAATGGAGTTTCGGGTTCTAAGTTAATGCTTTTAGGTATTAATATTACATTATTTGGTGGAATAATAGCAGTTGATCCTAACTCAAATCTGGGTGGCATTGAATATTTAATAGCACTAATAGGTTTAATTGTTTCTATTATTGGGTTAGGGAAAAAGGATTAGTAAACGTTCTTTCACTGGGTGCAACCCACTACCAAGAAGTTTTCTTTGGGGTCTAGTTTAGGAACAACGCTAATCTGGACCTTTAATATGAAATAATTTGTTGAAGACAGCTGTATTGAGGAGCTTTGAAGGAGCAATAATGATGAAAGAGAAAAGCAAGTTAATATTGATATTTATAATACTAGTTATGATTGTTTTATTTATTTTTACGTATCAGGAGAATATTAAGTTAAATAGTTATCTTGAAGAGGATAATTCTAATCGAATTAGTGGAGTTTTTGCCAGATTATCTTCTATTCATGAATATTTCGATAAAAATAATAAAGTTGAGGAATTTGAAGAGTCTGATTTAAGTTGGATTGGTTTATGTACTATTGAATGTAGTAATGATATTCATAATCTTTATCGTCAATCAAGATATCTAAATGATGAAAATTATTTAAATCATGAAAAAATCAATAGAGTTCAGAAATTTTTAAATAGCACCTCGAAATATATAAGCATGGATATTTTAAATACAGTAGGCAATCATTATCCGCTATTATATAGTAAGGGAACTGTTGATTTATCTGAAGATGATATTTCAAATATAGAAGTGATAGATGCTATTTTTGAAGAAATTGATAAGTATATTATTAATGAGTTTGCAAGTGATAGTGAGAATAGTAGAAAATATAGAATCGACTACGAAAATAATTATGTCATGAATGATATAAAAAAAATAATAAATGAAATCGTGCGTATATTCGAAACCTATGAAGATAAAATAATATTTTAGTAACGCAAATACAACATCTAACACTACATTTTGGTAAATTTCCATAGGTGAGTGGTGCTAGAAGTAGATACATGATTATGTTATTATTGACAAATCCTCTCAGTTACCGAGGACTAGCTCATAAGTTGTTCGAGAGTTTATTTAAATTAATTGATGAAGGAGATATTTATGGATTACATATGTTCTGTATGCGGCAAAAAATTTACTAATGGGATGCAAGATGATCATGGTCGAATATATTGCAGCGAAAAATGCTTTCAAGCAACTTGCCCGCATTGTGATTATTGCGGAAAACCTATGAATAGTTGGACGGAAAAATCAGATGGTAGAAAGTACTGTAGTACGAAATGTCTTGAAAGTACATATCCTAAATGTGCGATTTGTGGAAAATCTATGGATCAATGGATTTCCTCATCGGATGGGAAAAAGTATTGTAATGAAATTTGTTATGAGAAGTCTTTACCAATATGTTCTATATGCGGTAAACATATGCATAATTGGCTTGAAAATGATGATGGAAAGTTATTTTGTTCAGAAAATTGTGCTGATACTATACGACCTAAATGTTCAATTTGTGGAAAACCAGTAAAATCAGGATATAAGGATAATGAAGGGAATTGCTATTGTTCAGATGATTGTTATGAAATATCACTTCCTACATGTAGCGTATGTGGCAAACCAATGCATAATGGATTTCAGAATTCAATGGGAATGTTCTGTTCTGAAATATGTTTTAATTCTGTCTTGCCCAAATGTTCTGTTTGTGGGAAACCTGTTAATGGTGGTTATACTGATAAATTAGGACATTATTATTGTTCGGATAAATGCTATGAGCAATCATTGCCAAAGTGCAATTATTGTGGTAAGCATATCAAGGAATGGGTTGAAACAAGTGATGGAATTAAGTACTGTGATGAACAGTGTTATGAAAATAATAGGGAACATTCTCAAGTAAAAATTGAAATGAAAACTGCATTAACAGCTGATGAACTAGCATATTTAACAGGTTTATCGTCAAATGAATGCCAACATTTTATGACTGTAAATAACATGGATGGTGATGAGGCATTAGAGGCTATTGATATATTTATGCAGTCTCTGAATGAAAATATAGCAGTTCCTTTAGAAATTGCATCATGTATGAATAATGCAGGTATCTACTCAAAAATGTCTAGTAGACTTGGTGCATATAACACAATGCGAGGTGGAGTTAAAGGGTATGGCGGATTTGTTTTTGAAGAAATGCATGCTGCTGATGTTGCAACAAAGGGTGTAAATATAAAAGTTTTAGGGAATAATGGTATTGCAGACTTTATTGTAAAGGATTCATCAGGGAAAGAAATTTTAGTGCAAGCTAAGGCTGGATACAAACCAAATCAGATTAATTGGTCAAAATATAAAGGACAGACTATTGTTGTTGATAAAGGAAATACGGTAATAGCGAATGAGGCTAGAGCTGCTGGTTTAACTGTTCAAGAATCATCTATATTTAAAAAACAAGCGGATATTGTTGCACGTGCACAACAGTGGGAAAGTAAAGTTACTGGGAAAATAACTGCTCCGCTTACTGGTGCTGTTTCAAGTGCACATTATGCTGGTATGGCTAGTGCAAAGCTAGCAGCACGAGTTGGTGTTTCTATGAAACTTGGAGAGAATATTTATGATGTTATTTCAGGAGAAAAAGATTTTTCAGATGCTGCTTTAGACATTGTGACAGATGGTGTTGTTTTAGTTGGTGGCGCTTATGTAGGCGGTGCAGCACTCACTTTTGCTGGTACAGCAGTTACATCCACAGCAACTATGATTGCTGGAACATCGGTAGGAGCAGCGTTTACTGGTGCAGTTGGAACAGCTGCTACAGTAGCAAGTAGTACCGCTATAGGTGGAGCTATAGTAGCAGGAACTGGAACTGTTGTTGCAGGAGCAGCTTCTGTGGTGACTGCAGTGGCGTCAGCGCCGTTTTTACCTGTTGTTGCTGCTTGTGCGGCTGTCGGATTTATTGGAAAATGGTTAAAAAGTTAAATCAAAAAATAAACCTAATGGTATTTAAAAGAAAAAAATCAGCATGATTGAAAAAGCAATAAGTTTATTTTAGCTTATGAAATGATATATTAGAAAGATTAATATTTTTGAGATAAACTATTTGAAAAAGGCATTAGATCATGTTAAATTATCGAAAATTAAGGATGTATATGTTAAAATAGTTATCTAAATTAGTGTGGATATTCCATTGTATATGTAAGAAATAGAGGGATTTATATGAAAAAAAGGATAAAAAAACTTAGTATTGTATTAATTGTTGTGATAGTTTTATTGTATTTAGGACTTGTCATCTATTCAAGAGACTACTATAGAGCCAGTGATTATGTGGATGAATATATTACATCAAGCAATCTTAGAATTGAGATAAATAATGACCATACCTACATATATCCTAGTGTTGAAACTTCAGTGGGAATCATTTTCTACCCTGGAGGTAAGGTTGAAGCAAAAGCTTACATGCCTTTGTTAATGAAATTGGCAGAACAAGGATATTTTGTTACATTAGTTGAAATGCCGTTTAATCTAGCTGTTCTTGATATAAATGTAGCAAGAGATGTCATTGAAGAGAAGACGGATATAAGTGATTGGTATCTTGCAGGTCATTCGCTTGGTGGTGCCATGGCTAGCAGTTTTCTAGAAAAAAATTATGAATTGATAGAAGGTCTTATTCTTATGGGCGCTTATCCAATCAATGATGCACCTGTGGAGGACATAGTTATTTATGGTACAAACGATATTATGTTGAATATGGAAAAGGTTAAGGATTCAGATCAAATTTTTGAGATTGTTGATGGTAATCACGCATGGTTTGGTGATTATGGTGAACAAAATGGAGATGGTCAATCGCTTATTAGTCATGATGAACAACAAAGGCAAACCGTGGAGAAAATTGTTGATTTTATAAACAATTAAAAATAATACTATTCTAAGATAGTATCTAATTTCCATGAGTGGACAGAAAATGAGAAATACAATCAAATTATGATAGATTTTTTGAACTACTAAAACTATATAGAATGAACGGTGTAATGATCGTAAAGTTCACAGGCATTAAGTAACCTATTTAATTGAGTATTGGAGAAGATGATGAGAATAACAAAAATTATATTATTGATTGTGGTATGTTTGATGGTATCGGGATGTCAGCAAAGTAGAATTGAAGATTTGGAAAATGAAAGTACAAACCAAAACCAAGAAGTATTAGAATTGACGAATAAAGTGTTTGAACTAAATAAAATGGTAGAAAAAGTTAAAAAAGAGAATGATGAACTAATTCAAATAGTATCTGATTATGAGCAATCTAAGCATCCCATAGAAATTGAATTTGAAAACGAAATGAAATCATGGAGTGGAAATAATGATGAAGGCGTCTACATAGTCCTTGGATATGGAGACCAGTGGAAAGAAGAAATGAATAAATACTATAATCTTCTCTTAGAAAAATTGAATGAGGACAAGAGAAAATGGTTGGTTTCATCGCAAGAACAATGGGAATTATTCACAAAAGAAAATGAGGAACTTGCTTGGCATGTAAATGACCAAATTTATCATGATGGAAGTATTATGCGTATATTTGATGCTAACATTTATTATTATCGATATCGTGATCGAGCATTATATTTAAAAGAAAAATATGAAATATTATCTTGTGATTATTAGTATAAAAGGAGTAAGATTTATAATTTCGTAACTAATAGTGTATT
>JAUCFZ010000047.1 GCA_030377915.1 Clostridiaceae bacterium HSG29 | reverse complement strand
GGAATTTAAATCTCTTGGTATTTCAGAAAATAATCTTTCAGTATATTCCTCTAAATTTGAAATTTTTGTAAAAAAGATTAAATGATCAAGATCATTAAAATAATTGTAAATAGTTGCACTGTTATATCCTGCTTCGGTTGCAATGTTTCTTATAGTTGCTTTTTCAATGCCTTCTCTATTAACAATAGTAATTGCAGCATCAATAAAGTATTTCATTGTTCTATATTTCTTTAAGTTATTTTTTTTAATAGTATTATGCATTATTAATTACCCCCCATTGTAATCACAGTATATATTTATTTAGTAAATAAATCAAAAAAAAATTAAATAAAAAAAATAAATAATCATGGTTACAAAATAATCATGATGTGTTATAATACGAGTATGATAAAAATTTAACAGATTATAGGAGGGTAAAAATGAAATTGGAAATTAATAATTTTCCCGTAAGTGAAGTAATTTTTGGGGAAAAATTCTCGTATGAGAATGGAATTTTAACTATTAACAAAGAAGAAGCTTTAAAAGTAGTATTAGAAGATGAACATATTACTGATGCTGATATCGTAATCGCAAAACCTGGTGATAGCACTAGAATCGTTCCAGTAAAAGAAGCAATAGAACCAAGATTTAGAGTAAATAATGGAGCTACTTTTCCAGGTGTTACAGGAAAAATTGAAAGAGTTGGAAATGGAAAAACAGTTGCACTTAAAAATTGTAGTGTTTTAGCAGTTGGAAAACATTGGGGTAGTTTTGGAGATGGATTAATCGATATGAGTGGTGAAGGAGCTAAAGCTACTTTATTTGGAGATTTGATAAATATTTGTCTTGTTGCAGATACTGATGAAGAATTTGAGCGTCATGAACAGCAAAAGAAAAATAAGGCTTTAAGATGGGCTGCACATAGACTTGCTGAATATTTAGGAAGTGTTGTAAAAGACCTTGAAAGTGTTGATAAAGAAGTTTTCGAATTAGAACCAATTTCAAAAAGAAATAAAAAATTAAATGATCTTCCAGGTGTTGTATATGTTATGCAACCACAATCACAAATGGAAGAATTAGGATATAATGACTTAGTATATGGATGGGATACAAATAGAATGCTTCCTACATTAATGCATCCAAATGAAATTTTAGATGGATCAATAATATCTGGTTCATTTATGCCATGTTCATCAAAATGGTCAACATATGATTTCCAGAATTGTCCTACTATAAAAAGTTTATATGGAGAGCATGGAAAAACTATTAATTTTCTTGGCGTAATTATGTCGAACTTAAATGTTGCTTTAGAGCAAAAGGAGAGAGCTGCAATGGGTGTTCAACAAATTGCAACTACTTTAGGTGCTGATGCTGCAATATTAGCTGAAGAAGGTTATGGAAATCCAGATGCTGATTTCATTGCATGTTTTGCTGCTCTTGAAGAGGCTGGAGTTAAAACAATTGGAATGACAAATGAGTGTACAGGAAGAGATGGACAATCTCAACCGTTAGTTGCTCTTGATCAAAAAGCTGATGCAATAGTTTCTTGTGGAAATGTATCAAAATTAATTGAATTACCACCTATGGAAACAGTTATTGGAGAATTAGAGTCTTTAGCTAGAGATGGATTATCTGGTGGCTGGGCACATGATGAAATATTAGGATCATCTGTTAAAGAAGATGGATCTATAATTATGGAAAATAATTCGATGTTCTGTGGAGACAGAGTATTAGGATGGTCAACAAAACAAATGAAAGAATTTTAATAGGGGGTGTATAAAATGAAAAAAGGAATATTATATTTAAATCAATTTTTTGGTCAGATAGGTGGAGAAGATAAAGCAGATTTTGCACCAATTATAAAAGATGGAGTAGTTGGCGCGGGTATGATTTTAAATAGCATACTTGACACTGCAGAAATATCACATACAATTATTTGTGGAGATAACTTTATGGGATCAAATGAAGATGAAGCTGTTGATAAAATTTTAAAATATTTAGAAGATAAGGAATTTGACATTTTCTTCGCAGGTCCTGCTTTCCAAGCTGGAAGATATGGAAATGCCTGTGGTGTAATTTGTAAAGCTATTAAAGAAAAATTTGATGTACCTGTTATTTCATCAATGCATATTGAAAATCCTGGAGTAGAGATGTTTAAAAAAGACGTATATATTTTCCAAGGTGGAGATAGTGCTGCTAAAATGAAAAATGATATGACTGAAATGGCAGAGTTTGGTAATAAATTACTTAAAGGTGAAGTATTAAAAACTGCTGAAGAAGAAGGATATTATGTGCGTGGAATTCGTAGAGAAATTTATCGTGCTGATAGTAAACCAGCAAATGTACGTGCAATTGAAATGCTTCTTAAAAAAATAAATGGTGAAGATTTTGTATCGGAATTACCAATTCCAGAATTAAGAAGAGTTGAAATAGCGGCTCCTATTAAAAATTTATCAGAAGCTAAAATTGCAATTGTAACTACAGGTGGAATTGTTCCTGTTGATAATCCAGATAGAATTCAATCTGCATCTGCAACTAGATGGGGAAGATATTCAATAGTTGGAATGGATAGACTTGCTAATAGAGAATCTGAAGCATTTAAAACTATTCATGCTGGATATGATCCTGCTGCTGCTGATGCTGACCCAAATGTTTGTGTACCATTGGATGCTTTAAGACAATATGAAAAAGATGGAAAAATCGGATCTATTCATGAGTATTTTTATACTACTGTTGGAACGGGTACAACTGAAGCTGAAGCTGCAAGAATGTCAAAAGAAATGGTTGAGCTTTTAATAGAAGATAAAGTTGATGGCGTTATTTTAACTTCTACATGAGGTACTTGTACTCGTTGTGGAACAACGATGGTTAAAGAAATAGAAAAAGCTGGAATTACAATAGTACAAATGGCAAATTTAATACCGGTTGCAAAATCTGTTGGAGCAAATAGAATGGTTCCAACAATATCAATACCATATCCATTAGGAGATCCTAATACATCTTTAGATGAACAATGGAAATTAAGATATAAAAGAGTTGGTTGGGCTTTAGATGCATTAACAACTGAAATTGAAGATCAAACTTTGTTTGAAGGATAATACTAATATCTCCCTGTTATACAGGGAGGTATCTGAAAAATTGGAGGGAAAAAGTGGAAAACAAGGAGAAGAAATTTTTTAATCCAGTATTTTTAATAGCATTACTTTTAGTTATGGTTATTGTTGGATGGGGATTATTATTACCTGAAAACTTTGACAGAATTGCTAAAATGGCTTTTAGTTATTTGGTTGGAAATTTTGGATGGTTTTATGTATTATCGATGACTTCATTTGTTGCATTTTCTATATATATACTTTTTAGTAAATATGGGAATATTGTATTGGGCGATCCAGATGATGAACCTGAATTCAGTCTCATATCATGGTTTGGAATGTTGTTTAGTGCAGGAATGGGAGTAGGACTTATTTTTTATGGTGTGGCAGAACCGCTTTATCATTTTAGTTCACCTTTATCAACAATGGTACCAGGCTCTGAAGAAGCAATGAATTTTGCATTTAAAAAAGCATTTTTTCATTGGGGACTTCATCCATGGGCAAATTATGCTATTTTAGCACTTGCACTTGCATATATGCAATTTAGAAAAAAGAAACCAGGTTTAATTAGTAGTGTTTTTATTCCATTAATTGGTGAAGAAAGAGTTAAAGGTCCAATAGGGCAGACAATTGATGTCTTAGCAATTTTTGCTACTGTTGCTGGAGTTGCAACTTCACTGGGAATGGCTACATTACAAATAAATGGTGGCTTAAATTACTTGTTTAATATTCCAGTCAACAACACTGTTGGAGTGATTATCATTTTAATCATTACATTCTTGTTTATTTTAACTGCAATTATGGGAATTGAAAAAGGCATTAAATTTGTTTCAGATATGAATATTGCATTATGTGCATTATTGATGCTTGTAGCATTTATAGTAGGACCATCAGTAAAAATACTTAATACATTAAGTAATTCAATTGGTTTATATATTGCCGGATTAGTTCCAGATAGTTTTGCAATTACAGCTGATCCTTGGTATGGAAGTTGGACTATTTTTTACTGGGCATGGTGGATTGCATGGGCACCATTTGTAGGAACTTTTATTGCAAGAATTTCACGTGGTAGAACAATTAAAGAATTTATGGCGGGTGTATTATTAGCACCGACTATTGTATCATTCTTTTGGTTCTCAATATTTGGAACTATTGGAATTGAAGTAGTTGATAAAATTGGTGCATTTACAACTGAAACAGCATTTTTTCAAGCATTTTCATTTTATCCAATGGGAAAAATTTTATCTGCAGTAGCAGTTCTTCTTTTGACAACATTTTTTATTACATCTGCTAATTCAGCAACTTTTGTACTTGGAATGTTTTCATCAGGTGGAGATTTAAACCCATCAACTTCAAAAAAATTAACATGGGGGCTTTTACAATCAGGTCTTGCAACTGCATTAATGCTTGCAGGTGGATTAGGAGCATTACAGACAGGTTCTGTAGTTGCAGCATTCCCATTCTCATTTATTATGTTATTTGCTATGGTTTCAATAATTAAAGCTCTTAAAAATGATGATGAAATAGTAAATGCAAAAAAAAATATTGAAATTCTTGAAAGTGAAGAAATAAAAACAAATTAAAAGGAGGAAGTATGAATATACTTGAAAATAAAAAAGTAATAATCATTGGCGACCGTGATGGTGTTCCTGGTCAAGCAATGGAAGAGTGTGTAAAAACAGTTGCTACTGCTGAAATAGTTTTTTCAGTAACTGAATGTTTTGTCTGAACGGCTGCAGGAGCAATGGATTTAGAAAATCAAAATAGGGTAAAAGATTTAACAGAAAAACACGGGGCAGAAAATATAGTAGTATTGTTTGGGGCATCTGAAGCAGAAACAGCTGGCCTAGCAGCAGAAACAGTAACAAATGGAGATCCAACATTCGCAGGATCATTAGCAGGAGTACAGTTAGGATTAACAACTTATCATGCTATTGATGAAGAATTTAAAGCATCAGTTGATGCTGATGTATTTGAAGATCAAGTAGGAATGATGGAAATGGTACTTGAACTTGATGCAATACAAGAAGAAATGAAAATGATTAGAACAAATTTCTGTAAATTTCTGTAAAAACCCAAAAGTAAAACCCTAAAAATGATTTTTTAAATAAATTGAAAAGGTTCAGTGGAACCGAGGAAGCTATTCAAAAAAACTTTGGAGGCAAAAATGAATAAAATTAAAGTAGTGCATTATATTAATCAGTTTTTTGCTGGTATAGGCGGTGAAGAAAAAGCTGATATAAAACCTGAGAAACGTGATGGAGTTGTAGGTCCTGGAATGGGGCTTAATGGCTTATTCAAAGGTGAGGCTGAGATAGTTGGAACAATTATTTGTGGAGATTCATATTTTAATGAAAATGTTGATGAAGCACAAGCTGAAATAATTGAAATGATTAAAAGCTATGAGCCAGATTTATTTATAGCAGGTCCTGCATTTAATGCTGGAAGATATGGAGTTGCTTGTGGAGCAATAGCTAAATATGTAAAAGAAGAATTAAATATTCCAGTACTTACTGGTATGTATGTAGAGAATCCTGGTGTAGACATGTATAGCTCTGATGTATATATGATGGAAACTGGAAATTCAGCTGCATCTATGAGAACTGCATTACCTGCAATTGCTAAATTTTCAATGAAATTGATGAGCGGCGAAGAAATTGGCATGCCATCAGAAGAAGGATATTTATCAACAGGTAAAAGAAAAAATATATTTGTTGAAGAAATTGGTGGAAAACGTGCAGTTGATATGTTAATCAAAAAACTTAAAAAAGAAGAATTTGTAACTGAATATCCAATGCCAATATTTGATAACGTAGAGCCTGGAAAAGCAATTAAAGATATATCAAAAGCTAAAATTGCATTAGTTACTTCTGGTGGAATTGTACCATGCGGAAATCCTGATAGAATTGAATCTTCTTCAGCTTCTAAATATGGTAGATATGATATAACAGGTGTTAATACATTAGTAGGATATGAAACTGCTCATGGTGGATATGATCCTTCATTTGCAAATATTGATTCAAATAGAGTTATTCCTTTAGATGTACTTAGAGAAATGGAAGCAAATGGTGAAATAGGAGAGATTTATGGAGCTTTCTATTCAACTGTAGGAAATGGTACAGCTGTAAAAAGTTCACTTGCTTTTGCTGAAGAATTAACTGAAACTTTAATAGCTGATAAAGTGGATGCAGTTATTTTAACTTCTACATGAGGTACTTGTACACGTTGCGGTGCAACGATGGTAAAAGGTATCGAAAAATCTGGTATTCCAGTAGTGCATATATGTACTGTTGTTCCAATCTCATTAACAGTTGGAGCTAATAGAATTGTACCTGCTGTTGCTATACCATATCCTTTAGGAGATCCTACTTTGGATGCCCTTGAAGAGAAAAATGTTAGAAGAAAAATAGTTGAAAAAGCTTTAGTTGCGTTAACTACAGAAGTTAGCGAGCAAACAGTATTCTAATAATATAAACTTAAAGTGGATAGGTTGCTATCCACTTTTTTTAAAATGGAGGAGTAAAATGAATTATTCAGTAATTAAATCTAGTGGTTATATTTTAGTGCATACACCTGATATGGTATTACAAAATGGAACTACTCAAACTGTTGAAAGATTGAGCAATCCTGAAAGTGAATACTTAAAGGCTGTTAATAATCACTTGAGAAGTTATGATGAAGTAGTTAGTTATGCACCGAATCAAGTTTACATTGGAAATGTTACACCAGCTGAACTTGGAGAAATTGAAAAGCCATGGTTTAAGAATAATCTTGAAAAAGCAACTAGACAAGGTAAATTTGGAGAAATTATGCCTCAAGATGAATTCATTGCAATGATTAAAATGGAAGATGTATTTGATTTGGTAAAATTAGATAAAGAATTCGTTAAAGAAGTTATGCCAAAATTAGAAGCAAATACTATAATAAGTGAAAATAAGATTAAAAACTTAGGTGAAGGCGTTGAATATAATGAAATAAAGGAATTAGTTGATGTTCAACATTCAGAACCAATTTTTAATGATTCTAAATTAGTCGGCTGTGTAAAAAGAGCACATGATGTTGATGTAAACTTGAATGCTCATGTAATGCTTGAAAATCTTGTAGTTAAAGCATCAGGAGTAATTGCATTTGAAAATTTAATCAAGAAGAATAATATAAATGTTGAAGATATTGATTATGTAATAGAATGTTCGGAAGAAGCTTGTGGAGATATGAATCAAAGAGGTGGAGGAAACTTTGCTAAAGCAATTGCTGAATCAGTTGGAGCAATAAATTCTACAGGTTCAGATGTTAGAGGTTTTTGCGCAGGACCTATACATGCTTTTATATATGCAGCAAGTCTTGTAAAAGCAGGAACATATGATAATGTTGTTGTTGTTGCAGGTGGAGCAACTGCAAAACTTGGTATGAATGGAAAAGATCATGTTAAAAAAGAAATGCCAATATTAGAGGATACTTTAGGTGGTTTTGCTTTCTTAATTAGCAAAAATGATGGAATAAGTCCTATTATTAGAACAGATTTAACTGGAAGACATACAGTTGGAACAGGTTCTTCACCACAAGCTGTTATTGGTTCGCTTATTATGGATCCTATTGAAAAAGCTGGATTGACAATAAATGATATTGATAAATACTCTGTTGAAATGCAGAATCCTGATATTACAAAACCAGCAGGAGCAGGAGATGTTCCTGAAGCAAACTATAAAATGATTGCTGCAATGGGAGTTAAAACTAAACAAATTGAAAGAAAAGATATGATGAATTTTATAAAAGTTCATGGTATGCCAGGTTGGGCACCAACACAAGGACATATTCCTTCTGGAGTACCTTATTTAGGATTTGCAAAAGATGATATGACAACAGGTGATGTTAATAGAGCAATGATAGTTGGAAAAGGATCATTATTCTTAGGAAGAATGACTAATTTATTCGATGGAGCAAGTGTTATTTTAGAAAGAAATCCTGGTAAAGTTGAAGAAGAAAAAATCGATAAAGATGAAGTAAATAAATTAATAGCGAATGCACTTAGAAATTTTGGCATGCAAATGCTGGAAGATTAAGGTGATATTATGACAAAAAAATTAGAAAAGTTGATTGGAAATCAATTTCTTGAAATTGCAAATGCAATTGAAAGTGGTAATTTCGGTAAGAAAATTAAAATTGGTTTAACTACACTTGGAAGCGAACACGGCCCGCAAAATTTAATAGATGGAGTGCTTTTAGCAAAAGAAGAAATGCCAAATGCTGAAATAGTATTAATTGGAAAAGGACATCCAGATTTTGAATCTTATGAAACGGAATGCCAAAATGAAATGCATGATATTATGGATAAATTATTGGAAAATAAAAAGATAGATGCATGTGTTACAAATCATTATAATTTTCCAATTGGAGTTTCAACAGTAGGAAGAGTAGTAACTCCTGCTATGGGCAAAGATATGATGATTGCAACTACAACAGGAACTTCGGCTTTAACTAGAACCGAAGCTATGTTTAATAATGCAATTTATGGAATAATTGCAGCAAAGGCAGTTGGTATTAAAGATCCGAAAGTTGGAATACTTAATCTTGATAATGCAAGAGCAGTGGAAATAGGACTTAAAACATTAAAAGAGAATGGGTATAATATTAATTTTTCTGAATCAAAAAGAAGTGATGGCGGAAATATAATGCGTGGTAATGATTTATTAATGGGTTCTTCAGATATTATGGTAATGGATACATTAACTGGTAATATTATGATGAAAATGTTTTCTTCATTTACTACAGGTGGAAAATATGAAGCTGTTGGCTATGGTTATGGACCAGGAATTGGTTTTGACTATGGTAAAGTTGTTCTTATTTTATCTAGAGCTTCTGGAGTACCAGTAGTTAAAAATGCAATTAAATATGCTTATCAAATAGCAAATAATAATATTTTACAGATTGTAAAAGATGAGTATGAAGCTGTTAAAAAAGCTGGATATGATGAAATAGTTAAAAGCTTTTCTGCAAAATGTGTATCTGGAAATAAAGATGAAGAAATTGTTATTCCTCCAAAAGAAGTAGTAACTGAATATATTTCTGGAATAGATGTTCTTGATTTAGATGTTGCTTGTGAAGAACTTTGGAAAAAAGGAATTTATGCTGAAACTGGAATGGGATGTACAGGTCCTATTATAAATGTAAGTGAGAAAAATATTGAAAAAGCAACAGAACTTTTAAAAAGCGCAAAATTTATTATTTAATTAAAAATACCTATTCCATTTCTGGAATAGGTATTTGCTTATTAAAGTTTGAATTTTGACATTTCGGCATTTAATTCAGCAGCCAATTGGCTTAATTTTTCAGCAGCTTTTGCAACATCTTCAATTGCAATATTTTGTTGATCCATAGAAGCAGTAACTTCTTCGGCGCCTGCTGCAGATTCTTCAGATACAGATGAAATATTTTCAATTGCAGAAACAATATTTGATTTATTTTCATTCATTTCATCTATAAAGTCACCTGTTATTTTGATTAATTCTCCGATTTCATTAATACTATTATTAATATGTTCAAATGAAACATTAACTTTTTCTACTGATTCATTTTGTTCTTTTGATCTATCGTTAACTTCATTCATTATTGAAACAGTATTTTTAGTTTCATGTTGAATATCTTGAACAATTACATCAATTTGATTAGCAGCAGAAGAAGATTCCTCAGCAAGTTTTCTGATTTCATCAGCTACAACAGCAAATCCTCTACCGTGTTCTCCAGCTCTTGCAGCTTCAATTGAAGCGTTTAAAGCAAGTAAATTAGTTTGTTCTGCAATAGAAGAAATAGTACCAAGGATATTTCCAATATTGTCAGATTTTTCATTTAAACTATTTATTGCTATGCCAATGGAACTAGTAGCTTTATTGTTTTCATCTGTTTTTTCTTTTAACTCTTCAACAGCTTCTTTACCGATTTTTCCGCCTTCAGAAACTGAATTTGCAGAATCAAGCATATTATTAGTGTTTTCTAAAAGTGTATGAAATTGTTCGTCAAGTTTATTTGTTAACATCACAGCATTATCAGTATCTTGTGCTTGTGATGTTGCTCCTTGAGCAATTTCATCAACAGCTCTTGCAACTTCATTAGCCGAAGCAGCCGTTTCTTGACTTGTTGCAGCTAAGTTTTCTGATTCTTCTTCAACATTTTTAACAACATTTTTAATATTTGTTACTAGACTAGCTAAAGTTGTAACCATTACATTATAATTATCAGCTACATCGCCAATTTCAGTTTTAGTTTTTAAATCAAGAGAAGAATTTAAATCTCCATCCTTAATTTTTTCCATTTCAGTAACAATTAATTTTAAATTTTTTGTTAAATATGAAGAATAAATATATGCCACAATGAATGCGCCTAGTATAGCAAGAAGGCCAATAGTAAGAAGTGCCATATACATTTTTTTACTGCTTTCCTCTATTTCGGTATTAGATTGATTTCCTAATACAGTCCATCCAGTACTGTTTAAAGTAGTAAAATGAATAAATTTATTTTGATTATTGTATTCATAAAATACACTGCCTGAATCTTTAGCTGTTACTGCATCTGTAATAGCTTTAATTGGAATCCCTTTGCCAACATAATCCTTATCTGGATGCGTAATAGCTAAATTTTGACTGTCTAACAATATAGGATATCCATCGCGTCCGATTTTTTTTGAATTTACTGTTTCTGATAATTTTGCGATATTAATATCTAAAGATACTACACCAACTAATTTTTTATTTTTATCAAACACTGACATAGCACCTGAAACCATCATATCACCGCTTGAAGCATCAACATATGGATCAGTCCAAGTTGGAACACCGTTTTCTACAGTTGTACCATACCATGGTCTTATACGTGGATCATAACCATCAGGTAAGTCTTGAGCTGGCATAATAAACATATCGCCGTTTTCTGTTCCCATATAAGCATTTGCTACTTCAGGATGCCCTATTAAATAATTATCAAATGTTTTTATTAAATTATTTTTGTATTCAGGGTGATTAATAATATCTTTAATATCTAAATTTTCACTAAGAGTTATTAATCCACTGTTATATCCTTCAAAATACATATCAAGATATTCAGCAAGCTGAATTGTAGTGTTTGTCGTAGCAACTTCTAATTCTCTTTTAAGGATATCGCTAGAAGTTTTATTTGCTAGAAAACCCACAAGTAAAATTGGAACAATTATAACTAAACTGAAAATAAGTATAAGTTGTTTTCTCATATTTCCCCCTTTTAACAGTATATTAATATACCATTTATATAATAGTTTAAACATAATTTGATGTATATCTTATGTACATTATACCAAATTATTTTAAATTTTAAAATTTTTTTTTTATTTCTTATGATATGATGATTATGAGGGTGCGCCAGTTCGGCGTGTAATATATAATTAGGTGAAATACCTAATCCAGTAAAGTCTAACCAACAGCTGGTACTTAGTCTTGGAGCCGAAGTGGTGACATAAGGTTTAAGCGTAGACAAAG
>JAUCFZ010000046.1 GCA_030377915.1 Clostridiaceae bacterium HSG29 | reverse complement strand
AACAAATCATGGATTTATAGGTAAACTATTATATGAGAGTGAAATAGCGTTAAATTACAATATGTATATTGATAAATCTGTTTTATGTTTTGATGATATAGGTATTTATCAGATATTAATCCCTATGTTAAACCAACCAATTCAATCATTTTTTTATAAGGAAATTATTGATAAAATTATTACGTATGATGCACAGAATAATAGTGAATTATTAGCTACTGCAATAGCATATATTCATTCAGATGCAAATATTAAGTTGACTTCTAGTATTTTGTTTCAGCATGAGAACACTATTCGTTTTCGCATTAGAAAGTTAAAAGAGGTAATAGGATATAATAGTTTTGCTGGAGAAAAATATGAGAGACTATCACTTGCTATACGATTATATGAATTAAATCAAAAATTCTCAACTAACCAATAATAGGTTAGTTTTTTTTTTGCAAAAAACATGGAAATTAATGTGTTCATTGTAAAAATAGTAAAGCAAGCATTAAAATATTGTAGTTATAGTAATAACAAATGTAAATGGATGCTTTATAATAAAAATATAAAGAATATAAGGAGGAAATACTATGAAGAAGTTAGAGGTATTAGAAAAGTTTCCAAGAGTAAAATTTGCTCAATTGCCAACACCTATGCATGCTATTCATAATTTTTCAAAGAATTTTGATGATTTAGAGATTTGGATAAAAAGGGATGATTTATCAGGTTTGGAAGGTGGAGGAAATAAAACTAGAAAATTAGAATTTTTAATTGGTGATGCACTTGAAAAAGGCGCAGATACTCTTGCTACAATAGGTGCAATACAGTCTAATCACACTCGGCAAACTGCAGCTGCAGCTGCAAGAGTTGGTATGAAATGTTCGCTTTTACATTACGGATGGACAAAAGATGCAGGACCGAATTATAGAAAAGTAGGAAATATATTATTAAGTAGTATTCTTGGTGCTGATCTTTATGTTGATGATACACCAAGACCTATAGAAGATCAGGGTCCACTTGAAGAATTTTGTAATTTCTTAGAAAATAAAGGTCAAAAACCTTATTTGATTCCTGGAGGTGCATCGGAACACGAATTAGGTAGTTTAGGATATATGATTTGTGCAGAAGAAATTGTTAATCAATCCAAAATTGATAATGTAAAATTTGACTATGTTGTTCATTGTACTGGAAGTAGTAGTACCCAAGCAGGTTTATTAGCAGGTTTTGCTGCACTTGGTGAAGATGTTCATATTATCGGAATGGCAGATGATGATGAAACTTTAATAAAAAAATCTAGAGTTCTAGAATTAGCAAATAATACTTTAGAAATGCTTGATTTAGAAGTTCGAGTAGATAAGAGTCAGGTTGAAATAGTAGCTGGCGATGATAATTGTTATGGTGTTTCTGATGATGTTACATTCGAAGGAATTAGAATGATGGCTCAATCAGAAGGTATAATATGTGATCCTGTTTATGAAGGAAAAGCTATAAGAGGATTAAGAGAATTAGCAGCGAAAGGGAGATTTGAGAAAGGATCAAAAGTACTTTTGATGCATCTTGGAGGTAGTCCTGCTGTACATGCATATGCTAATCAGTTTAGCGAGGTAAAATTAACACCTTTTAGTGTAGATGAGAAAGGAGCTTATAATGTTTAATTTAAATGTATTATCAAAAAAAGATATACAATCACTTTTAAAAATGAATGATGTTATTGATGTTGTTGAATCAGCGTATTCTCAGAAAGCATCAAATCGAGCAAGTATATTTGATTGGGTTTTTAATGAGTTTGATCCAGGTGTTGCAGATATGGATATTAAATCAGGTTGGTTAAAAGATGAAGGAATATATGGTATGAAGTTAGTTTCTTGGTTTAGCAAGAACCCAGAAAAAAATTTACCATCAATTATAGGTGTTGTAATGGTATTTGACGATAAAACAGGTAAACCTATTGGTTTAGTGGATGGAGATTATATAACTGGAATGCGTACTGGTGCAGCTGGAGCAATTGGTGCTAAATATATGGCTAGAAAAGATTCAAAGACATTATTAATGGTAGGTACTGGACATATCTCAAAATTTGAAATAGCAGCAACATTAATTGCTTTGCCTAATATAGAAGAAGTAATTATTATTAATCCAATAAATGCACAAGTAGCTACTGATATGGCTGAAAAATTAAAAGATGTTTTAAGGGATGAGTTTGATATTACTAGAGAGTTTGAGGTAAAGTCAATTGATAATATTGAAGATGCAGTTAGACTGAGTGATATTATTATTACTGCTACTCCATCTAGAAAACCATTAATAATGAAAGAGTGGTTAAAGCCAGGAACTCATTTAAGTTGTATTGGATCTGATATGCCAGGTAAAGAGGAAATTGATCCTAATATATTTAAAGAAGCTAGAGTGGTTGTTGATGATCTTGAACAGTGTAAACATATTGGTGAGATTGAGATTCCTTTTAATTTGGGAATTATTGATAATCAAAGCATAAGTGGTGAAATAGGTGATATCATTAATAAAAAAATTAATGGCAGAATGAACGATGATGAAATTACAGTTTTTGATGCTACAGGTACTGCTTTGTTAGATCTAGTAACTGCAAGATTGGCATTTAGCATTGCTGAATCAAAGAAAGTTGGTACTACAGTAGAATTATAGTAGATGAATAGTTGTACAAAAACTACGATGTAAAAGAAATAAAAACTTAATGCATTGATAGTCAATATAAAAAAACAAATAGCGATTTTCAAGGATATCCCTGAAGGTCGCTTTTTATGTGCTTTAAAATCAGAAATTTAACCCAAAGCACAAGGTTTTAGATGATGTAGCATGACAAATTTATGCTATTTAGTGTAAAATCGTTAAATAAATGAATCTTTACAAAAATAACTAAAAATAGGACTTTTACCCCTATTAAGAATATTTATTTATGTTATTATGAAATATAATACATTAATAATTTATGACTATTTATATAACTTTAAATATAATGAGTATTTGAGTGCGGTGTAATTGAAAAAAGAACCATCATGATATATATATCGAGAAATAGAAAACTTAAAGAGAATATGCTAATGAATTTATTAATTGCTGTTGATTAGAAAAGGATATTAGAGGTTGATATTATGAAGATAGTATTTATTGATACAGAAGTGAATATTGATAGTAAGAAAATTGTTGATTTTGGTGCTGTAGATGAATTTGGTGGAAATGTGCATACTGGTATAAAGGATGAATTTTTTTCTTTTGTAGGTGATGCTGAATATATATGTGGACATAATATATTGAGCCATGATTTAGTCTATATAAAAAAGTCAGATACTTGTTTGGATAGTAAAGATATAATTGATACTTTGTATTTATCTCCTTTATTATTCCCTAAGAATCCATATCACAAGTTAGTGAAAGATGACAAACTACTTATTGAACAGCTAAATAACCCTGTGAATGATTCTATTAAAGCAAGGGAACTTTTTCATGATGAAATAAATGCTTATAAAAAATTATCTCAGGACATGAAGGATATCTTTAGCATTTTATTAAAAGATACAGAGGAATTTAAAGGTTTTTTCAAATACATTGATGAAAAATTACAGAAATCTAAACTAGCCTTTTGGAAATCTGAAAGAAAAGAAAAGGATATAATTAAACTAATAAATAATGTTTTTAAAGAAAGAATCTGTGAGAATGTAAATTTAACAAATTTAATTGAGAATAGTTCTGTTGAATTAGCATATGCGTTGTCAGTGATTAATTCTAGAGATGATGCATCTGTTACACCAAAATGGGTTCTTATGAAGTATCCAGAAGTGGAAAGGGTAATATATGTTTTAAGAAGTAAGCCATGTGATATGGGTTGCTCATATTGTCGTTCAAAATTAGATCCAACACAAGGTTTGCGTCATTACTTTGGTTATGACAACTTTAGGTCTTTTGATGGGAAGGAATTGCAAAAAGAGGCAGCTACTGCAGCGATGGAAGGGAAGTCACTTTTAGCTATATTCCCAACTGGTGGTGGCAAGTCAATTACTTTTCAAATTCCTGCACTTATGTCAGGTAAAGCATCAGGTGGACTTACAGTAATTATATCTCCTCTTCAATCGTTAATGAAAGATCAAGTAGATAATTTAGAGTCAAAGGGCATTACATGCGCAGTTGCAATTAATGGATTACTTGACCCAATAGAAAGATCGGAAACTATTAAAAGAGTTGAAAATGGTGAAGCTAAAATTCTTTATATTTCTCCTGAATCATTGAGATCAAAATCTATGGAGAGATTATTGTTATCAAGAAAAATTGAGAGATTTGTTATAGATGAAGCGCATTGTTTTTCTGCATGGGGACAGGATTTTAGAGTTGATTATTTATATATTGGTGAATTCATAAACAAGTTATATGAAGCAAAGAATTTAAAAAAGATGATACCAGTTTCTTGTTTTACTGCAACAGCAAAACAAAGTGTAGTAGATGATATATTGTCATATTTTAAAGATTATATCGGTGTTGAGATGAAGTTCTTTTCAGCGAGTATTTCTAGAAAAAATCTGTCGTATAAAGTAATAGAATGTAGTAAATCTGAGAAATATGATCGATTGAGATTACTGATCGAAGAAAAACAAACACCAACAATTGTTTATGCATCTAAGACTAAATTAACTGAAGAGATTGCAGATAGACTTAAAAGCGATGGTTATAATGCTGCTGCTTATCACGGTAAGATGGATAAACAACAAAAAAACAAAAATCAGGAACAGTTCATACTTGGTAATATCGATATTATGGTTGCAACTTCTGCATTTGGTATGGGTGTAGATAAATCAGATGTTGGTTTAGTTATACATTATCAAATTTCGAATTCCTTAGAAAATTATGTTCAAGAAGCTGGTAGAGCAGGAAGAGATCAAACAATAGATGCTGAATGTTTTATTTTATATGATGATAATGATCTTAATTCACATTTTAATCTATTAAATCAAACGAAATTAAGTATTAGTGAAATTGGGCAGGTCTGGAAAGCAATAAAAGATGTTACTCGAACTAGAAAAAATATAACGCAATCAGCTCTTGAAATAGCAAGAAAAGCTGGATGGGATGATAATATTTATGATTTGGAGACAAGAGTAAAAACTGCAATAACAGCTCTTGAGCAATCAGGTTATATTAAACGTGGCCAAAATTCACCACGGATTTATGCAAATAGTATTCTAGCTAAAAGTGTTATGGATGCACAAGCTATCATTAGAGCTTCAAAAAAAATAGCTGAAGAAGATAAAGAAATAGCTGTTAATATGATTTCTATGTTGATAAAAGATAAAAGTAGAAAATCTGAAGGAAACGAAACAAGAGTTGATTATATAAGTGATCATCTAGGAATAGATATTAAAAGTACTATCAGAATTATTTCTTCATTGAGAGAAGAGAAAATATTAGCTGATGATAAAGATTTATCAGCGTTTCTAAATGATGAAAGTAGTCAACAAAAATCGTCCAATTCACTTAAGTGGTTCAGAGAGCTTGAAAATTTTTTAATTAATAATATAGTTGAAGATGGCGTTTACAATATTAAGGCTTTAAATGAAAGTGCAGATAAGGAAGGGTTAAAAAAGGTTACAACAGATAAAATTATTACTTTACTTAATTTTTGGGCAATAAAAGGATTGATTAAAAAAGATACTTCAAAAGGTGATCGTAATCATATAAGAGTTGTATTTAAGAAGGAATATGAGAATATAAATAGTTTATATAAAAACAGAATTGATGTATCTGATTTTATCCTCAATTTTTTATATGAAAAGAATTTAAGTGATGACACTAATTTTGCTGTTGAATTTTCAGTAAACGAACTTAAAGATGAATTTAATTATAGCAATCAATTAATGGGAAAAGAAATAACATTAAAGGCAGTTGAGGAATCACTTTTCTATCTTTCAAGGATAGGTGTTTTAAAAATAGAGGGTGGTTTCTTAGTAATTTATAATCGTTTAAATATCCAAAGATTAGAGTTAGATAATAGAATTAAATATAAACTTGATGATTATAAAACACTTGATACTTACTATAAGCAAAAAGGACATCAAATTCACATAGTAGGAGAGTATGCTAAAAAAATGATTAATGATTATTTAGGTGCTTTAAAATTCGTTGATGATTATTTCCAATTAGACTATAAAGCATTCTTAAGTAAATACTTTAAAGGTGATAAAAAAGATATGATAAAGAAGAATATTACACCTAAGAAGTTTGAAGAATTATTTGGAGCATTGTCAACATCACAGTTATCTATTATTAAGGACAATGAAACTAAGTATATTGTTGTTGCAGCAGGTCCGGGTAGTGGAAAAACGAGAATTTTAGTTCATAAGTTGGCATCCTTACTTTTATTAGAGGATGTTAAACATGAACAACTCTTAATGTTGACATTTTCAAGAGCATCAGCAATTGAGTTTAAGAAAAGACTTAAAGACTTAATTGGAGCTGCAGCAAATTATATTGATATTAAAACATTTCATTCATATTGCTTTGATTTACAAGGGAAAGTTGGTGACATTAATCGATCATCTAGTATTGTAGGTGAAACTGCTGAATTTATAATGAACGGTGAAATTGAACAGTCAAGAATAACTAAAACGGTTATGGTTATAGATGAAGCTCAAGATATGGATAAAAATGAGTTTAATTTTATTAGAGCAATGATTAAGCAAAATGAAAATATGAGAGTTATTGCTGTTGGTGATGATGATCAAAATATATACGGTTTCAGAGAATCTAGTTCAGAGTATATGAAAAAGATATTGAATGCAACCGATGCAAAACTGTATGAGCTTGTTGAAAATTATAGAAGCAAGTCTAATTTAATTGATTTATCTAATGGCTTTGCTTCAACAATTCAAAATAGAATGAAGAATACACCAATATTACCAGTGAGAAAAGAGACTGGTGAAATTTTTTCATGTTATTATAATCAATCAGATAATATGATTACTAATGTTGTTGATTCAATTATGAAAACCTCTTGGAGTGGAAATACATGTGTTTTAACTAATACAAATTTTGAAGCTTTGCAAGTTGTAGGATTACTAACAGAAAAGAATTTAAATGTAAAACTAATTCAAGCATATGACAATATAAATCCTATTAACTTAAATGAAATTAGATATTTTTTAGATAAATTACATTTTGATGAGGAAATGCATATTATTGATAAAATGCAGTGGATTAATGCTAAAAGATCTTTATTTAGCAAATTTAGTGGTAGTGATAATTTTGATACTATAAGAAGGATGATTAGCGACTTTGAAGAAACTTCTGGAAAAGTAATGTATATATCAGATCTTTTAATACATTTGAAAGAGTCTAAGCTAGAGGATTTTGTAGGCACTAATGATCATGCTTATTATGTTTCAACAATTCATAAATCTAAAGGTCGTGAATTTGACAATGTAGTAATAATGTTAGATAAGTTTGAATTAAACAATGAAGAGAAAAAAAGAGCACTTTATGTTGCATTGACTAGAGCAAAAAATAATCTTCAGGTACATTATAAAGATGATAAGCTTAATAATCTATTTAAAAAAATTGGAGACGATATCAAATTTATTTCACCTACAAAAGTAAATGAAGAATTATCTAAGTTGTACTTGCCGCTTAGTTATAAAGATGTTTTTTTAAGTTATAATTATAATAAGGGAATTAGTGCATTATTACAGGATTTTGTTAGTGGCGATGAATTATTTGTTGATATGAAAGGATGTTATGATAGAAAGAGAAATAAAATACTAATATTCTCGAAGAAATTCAAGAATGAATTACAAACTTATCTCAATAGCGGATATGTATTTTCAATTGCAAGTGTTAGACATGTTGTCTTTTGGAAATCAGAGGATAAAGAAACAGATACCAGGGTGTTGTTACCAATTATAGAGTTAGTAAAAAACAATCAAATATATGGAATTACTTCTCATAAAGAAAAAGATAATAAAGTAATAGAATTTAAGTATAATGAATCGTCAGTAGAGCCCTCAAGGAAAGTTGAATATATTAATTTTAGTAAAAATTCAAAATATATTATTGAACAGAATTATGAAGATGAAAATATGATTTCTTTAAAAGAAAATGGTAAATTAATAAAAATTAATAAAATAAGAAAAATTAAAAACATTGGAAAAATCACTGCTGGAACATTAAGTAGCATTGATAATGAATACCTTGGAGAAGTTTTAATACCTGAGAATATAATTAATAAAAATAAAAACTATTTTATTTTAGAAGTAACAGGTGACAGCATGATCGATGTTGGAATTAACATTGGTGATAAAATTTTAGTGAGAAAACAAAATTATGCTGAACGAAAGGATATTATTGTAGCAATTGTAGATGATGAAGCTACTGTTAAAAAATATAATACAATAGGTGATTCAATACTTCTTATTCCTGAAAACAAAAATTACGAACCAATAATTATTAAAGAAGATAAACTATATATAAATGGAATAGTTGAAGGTGTTTTAAAAACTAGTATTTTAGAATAAGATGATATAAGTTAAGGAGAAAATTATGAAGCTAATTAGTTATATGTTATTTTTGTTTATTATAGTAGTCATAATAAGAATATTACCAGTTTATTTAAAATATAAGAAAAGTTCATATAAAAATTATAGTAATAGCAGCTTGTTAAAAGTAGCAACGAATACGGGATTATTAGGAGAATTTTTAATATTTTATTTGTTGGAAAAGAAATTTCCAGAAGCAAAAATACTCCCGAATGTGTATATACCAAAAGAAAATGATGAAACAACAGAAATTGATTTATTAATGATTAATGAAAAAGGTATATATGTTTTTGAATCAAAAAATTATGGTGGATGGATATACGGAAATGGTAAAAGAAAAAATTGGACACAAACTTTTGGTAAGGGTAAAAAAAATAGATTTTACAATCCAGTATGGCAAAATTATGGACATATTAATGCTTTAGTAGAATACTTAGATTTACCTGGTGACATATTTAAATCAATTATTGTATTTAGCAAAAGATGTACATTAAAGAAAATAAGTAAAATTGATGATGATGTTTTAGTATTAAGAAGACCTCGTTTAATAAATAAGATTAAAAAAATGAATAAAGTTTCAGAAGATATTTTAACTAATTATGAAATTTCAGAGATATATGAATTATTATTACAAAATATTATGGTAAGTGATGAAATGAAAGAAAAGCATATTAGCGATATTAAAAGAAAATTAGGATAAAATACAAATGAGTTATCATTGATAATATAGTTTCTTTTGCATAATTAGGTTTAATTCTTTTCCTATTTACTTTTTTTCTTCTTATTCTTGCTGAAATTCCTAGAAATTTCATAAGTCTATGAATATATCCCTCTGAGTAAAATGTCTGATTTAAGCGATTTATAAACATTGTCATACGCCTATAACCAAGTATTCCATCATATGTTGCATGATATTCATTTATTAATGAACATAGTAATTTATCTTGTTTTTCTTTCTCGGGTTCTATTCGATTTTTATATTTGTAATATGCACTTCTAGAAATCCCAAGAACTTTGCATATTAAAGTAACGGAATATCCTTTAACTTTATAATAATCTACAATTAGATAGTCTGCTTCTTGCTTTACTTTCGAAAGCGTAGTTTCTTTTCGAATTCTTCTTTTTTTTTAAGAACTTCAAGTTCAAATTCTGCACGTTTCCTAAGAACTTTTTCGCGTTCAATTTCAAACTTAAGTTTCTCGACATCACTTAAAGTATTTTCATCAATAATATTCTTTGGCTTAGGGCCACGCTTTTTAATCTCAAGAGCATCGGCTCCATTTTTAATATATTTTTGAACCCATTGGTAAATTAAAGCATATTTAACTCCATTTTTAGCAGCCGCCTCTTTATAATTCATGTTATTGGCAATAACCCATTTAACAATTTCAAGTCTTTCTTCAAAATCAACTTTTCTAGATTTCATAGTATAGATTTCTCCTTTCGGATTATATTTTTTATTCTCTATACCATTATAATACTTATTCACCCAATTGCTAATCATTCCAGTGTAAATATTATATTTTGCAGCTAAATGAGATAATGATAGATTCCCATCTAAATATTCATTAACTGTAGATTGTTTGAATTCTTTTGTGTATGATCGGTTATGATTAGAAGTATCAAATACCGTACTACCATGCTCCATATACTTAAAAACCCACCGTCTAAGTGTCTCTTTATCACATCCCAATTGTTTTGAAATGCTTAAATAAGATCCATTATTACTCAAATATGATTCACAAGCTCTAATCTTATCTTCTTTGCTAAAATTTGCGTTCCGTTTCTCCAATATGTGTTAGCGATTCATTTTTTTCGATAGATTTATCTATTTCTAAGCATTTTTTACATTTGTTTTGAAATCCACTATTTTCACTGAAATAATGTATCTGATTTTCATCTTGAATGTCGATAAAATTTTCATTTAAATATTTTTGAACTTCAAAATATTTATAGCAATGAATACATTTTTTTCTAATATTAGTTTCACAAGATTGAAACGATAGGTTTTGGCTCCTTTGTTGATATATTCTGGAAGCCATTCAAATTGAAATTTGCAAGGGTGATTATGATTTTTCACTTTGCTATAAAGGTTTAATTTAAAGTATAGAAATATATAGACTAATATGTTCATGCGGATGGGAAATAAAAATTTACTTAAATGTATCTTTTAAATTATTATTAAGACTTACAGAAATTCTAATAAGAAGGTAATGTGGAGAATAATTTGTTAGAATATATTTAGTTTTTGAATATAAAATTATGATAAGAGGATAAATTTTAAAAAAAATTAAAAATATAGTATTTTTGAGATAGTAAATATGTGTGTACTATCTCTTTTTATTTCATTAACAATGGGACCAATGTTTAATGATGCAATTCAAATATGATATATATAGACGGTGTGATGAATGTATTAAATTTATTTATGTAGTTTTGAAACAGAACGGTTTCAGTTTCGAAACAAAGAAAATAGAAAAAACGCGAAATTGTCCGATAAAAGTGGTATTGCAACAAACGTAGTAATAGCAACAATAAGAAAAAAGACGTAAAATTGTCTGACACAAATGGTACATAGTTTTTTAAAAGAAAGTCATTTTGCTACTATCAATAAACCCAGTTATATACAGGCTTTGCATGGATTTTCTATCGTTGAGTGTCGCACACTCCTTATCCTGCATTGTTTTTATTTTTTAAATTTAGACTAAATGAAATTAAAATAGTTTATTCAGTTTTTTTATTTTATATAATATATTTACTTTTAGCAACTATTTTTTTAACGACTTTAAGTATTTCTTATAAATTAATTAAAAAATCACTTGTCATTTTTGATAGTCTTTGATAAAATTACTATTGTTGAAAGTTAAGGAGGTGCACAATGGCTAAGCATTGTGAAATTTGCGGAAAAGGTCAAATGTCAGGAAACTATGTAAGTTTTTCACATAAAAAGACTAAAAGAACATGGAAACCTAATTTAAAAGATGTAAAAGTTAATGTAGACGGAACTGTAAAGAAAATAAGCATTTGTAGTAAATGTTTAAAAGCTGGAAAAGTTGAAAGAGTTTACTAAAAATAAAAAAACTACTGAAAAGTAGTCTTTTTTATTTTTTGAAACATTAATTTGATTTGATTACAAATGCAGAACCTTCTAAAATTGAAATTAATACATCTT
>JAUCFZ010000045.1 GCA_030377915.1 Clostridiaceae bacterium HSG29 | reverse complement strand
AAATTGTAGTAAGGAATGTATTGATTTTTTAAATTCAAATGAGTCATATAAAGCTTTTTTAAATAATAATCAATTGCTTATTCGCTATGTAATATCAGACATTATTAATATTATTCATAAGCCATTTTAATATTGATATATTATTATAAATAGCGTTTGACATTCAATATGAAATACTATATAATATTCTAGGTAACCGCTCAACACGGGTTAAAAACTTTTAGTTGCCTAGTTGTTGGCGAGTCTTAAATGAGGAGGTGCAATATGTACGCAGTAATTGAAACTGGTGGAAAACAATATAAAGTTCAAGAAGGCGATAAGTTATTCATTGAAAAATTAGAAGTTGAAGCAGGAGAAACTATTGATTTTGATAATGTATTACTTGTTTCTAAAGATGGAGAATTAGCTGTTGGTAGCCCTTATGTGGAATCAGCAAAAGTTAAAGCTTCTGTTATTGAAAATGGAAAAGGACCAAAAGTAATCGTTTTTAAGTATAAGAACAAAGAAGGTTACAGAAAGAAACGTGGTCACAGACAACCATATACTAAGATTCAAATCGAAACAATTAGTTTATAATTATGAACGATAATCTAGTGGTTGTTATTTACAAAGCAGGGAAGGATATTATTGGTTTCGACATTTCCGGACATGCAAATTATGATGAACATGGTAAAGATATAGTTTGTGCTGGTGTTTCAGTATTAGCTCAAACAACTTTAGCTTCAATATATGAATTAACAAATCTTAAAGATTTTGATTATAAAATTGATGCTGGGCATACTTTTATCAAAGTTGATCCTAAAAATATTGATAAAGATGTTGAATTGCTTTTCAAATCATTTTTGATCGGTGTAAAAGGAATTCAAAATTCGTATAAAAATTATATAACCATAATTAACCAGGAGGTGAATTGAATGATAAAAGGATTTAATCTTCAGTTATTTTCCAGTAAAAAAGGTGTAGGTAGTTCACGAAATGGTAGAGATAGTGAGTCTAAACGTCTTGGTGTAAAAAGAGCTGATGGACAAAAAGTATCTGCAGGTAGCATACTTGTAAGACAAAGAGGAACAAAAATACACCCTGGTACTAATGTAGGCAGAGGTGGCGACGATACTTTATTTGCTATGACAGATGGAGTAGTAAGATTTGAAAGAAAAAACAAAAAACAAAAAAAAGTAAGTGTATACGAAGCATAGAAAATAGATGTCCATCCTGATTTTGATGGACATTTTTTTTAATTTATTTAACAACTGGAAAATTTTAAATAAGTTGTAATATTTATATAATGATTAATATTGCATATAAGTTCATTTTCCATTTATATGTGCTATTAAAGAGAGGTGTATTATGTTTTTAGATAAAATAACAGTAAAAGTTATCGGTGGAAGAGGTGGAGACGGCTCTAAAGCTTTTAGAAGAGAAAAATATGTTCCAGATGGTGGTCCTGATGGTGGAGACGGTGGAAGAGGCGGAAGCGTAATTTTCAAAGTCAATTCTGGAATGAGAACACTAATGGATTTCAAATTCAAACATAAATTTGAAGCAGAAAGTGGTAAACACGGACAAAAGAAAAGTTGCTATGGTAAAAGTGGTAAAGATTTAATTTTACCTGTGCCTCCTGGAACTGTTGTAAAAGACGAGAATGATATAATTATAGCAGATTTAACTGAACCAGGTGAAGAAGCAATAATTGCTAAAGGTGGACGTGGTGGACGTGGAAATAGAAAATTTGCAACTCCAACTAGAAGAACTCCAAATTTTAGTGAACCTGGATTTTCTGGTGAGGTAAAAGAAGTAACAATAGAATTGAAACTTATTGCAGATGTGGGCCTTTTAGGTTTCCCAAATGTTGGAAAATCAACTTTCCTTTCAAATTCTACTGATGCATCGCCAAAAATTGCGAATTATCATTTTACAACAATTAAACCAAATCTTGGTGTAGTAAATTCAATACCAGGTAAAAGTTTTGTTATTGCAGATATACCTGGATTAATAAATGGAGCTTCAAAAGGAATTGGTCTTGGTTTTGAGTTTTTAAGACATGTTGAAAGAACTAAAATTTTAATTCACTTTGTTGACGTTTCAGGTATTGAAGGAAGAGATCCGATTATAGATTTTGATGAAATCAATGCTGAACTTGAGCATTATAATGAACAGTTAGCAAAAAGAGTTCAAATTGTTGCTGCAAATAAAATAGATCTTTTAAGTGAAGATAATGATAATTTAGAAGTTTTCACTGCGGAAATGAATAAAAGAGGAATTGAAGTATTCCCCATTTCTGCTGCTACTGGAAAAGGAATTATTGAATTACTAAAACGAGCAACTGAATTATTAGATACAGTTGAAGTAATACCATTATTTGATGATTCTGAACTTATTATTACATTTGAGGAAAAAAGTAATGACGTGATTGATATTGAAGTAAAACGTGGTATTTATTATGTTACTGGCACTTCAATGGATAGATTAGTTTTCTCAACTGACTTTGATAATCTTGAATCTATGCGAAGATTCCATAGAGTTCTTGAACATAAAAATGTTCTTGATCGTTTAAGAAAAATGGGTGTAGAAGATGGAGATCTTGTTAATATTGAAGGTTACGAATTAGAATATATTGAGTAAGGAGAAAAATATGATAAACGGAAAACAAAGAAGTTACTTAAAAAAAATGGCTAATAAATTAAGTCCTCTTTTACAAATTGGTAAAGATGGATTATCAGATAATTTTATTGAGCAATTAGATAAAACTTTAGAAGACCATGAATTAGTTAAAATTAATGTTTTAAACAACAATTATATGACACCAAAAGAAGTTGCAAATGAATTAGCAGAAAAATTAAATGCTGATTTTGTTCAAGCTATTGGTAAAAAGCTTGTTTTATATAGACCAAATAGCGAGGAAGCGGTTATTAAGTTACCTAGAGGATAATTATGAATAACAAAGTAGGAATTTTAGGTGGTTCATTTAATCCAATTCATCTTGGTCATATATTAATGTGCCAATATGCATATGAAGAATTAAATCTTGATAAAGTTTATCTTTTGCCTAATGAAAATCCACCACATAAAACTAATAAAAATATGTTGAGTGGAATTGATAGATTGAAAATGTGTCAAATTTCAGCAGAAAATAATGGTTTTTTAGATACTCTTGATTATGAGATTAATAATTTATCAACAAATTATTCGATTAACACTTTAAAAACACTATTAAATGGCAAATTAAAAGGAAAAGAAATTTATTTTATAATTGGTGCAGATTCTTTAATGAATTTTGAAACTTGGAAAGATTATACTGAGATTTTTAAATTAGTAAAATTAGTATGTATTGAAAGAACAGAATTTAAAAAGAAAGAAATAGAGAATAAGATTAGTGAATTTAATGACAAATTTGGAGCTGAAATATTAGTTATTAAAATGCCATTAATTCAAATATCTTCTACAGATATAAGAAAAAGAATTTTAAATAACAAATCAGTAAAATATATGATTGATGGTGATGTATTAAAATACATTAATAAAATGAATTATTATAGGTAGGTGATTTATGAGAGATATTAATATGATTATTGAAGAACTAAAAAGCAATGATAAATTTAGATATAAACACTCCATAGGTGTTATGGAAACAGCTATGGAACTTGCTGAAATTCATGGTGAGGATGTTGAAAAAATTAAAATTGCTGGTTTTTTACATGATTATGCTAAAATGTATTCAAATAAGAAATTAAGGGAATATGTTAAAGAGTATAATTTAGATTTAGATCCAATGTTAATATATACTAAAGATTTATGTCACGGACCAGTTGGTGCTGAATTAATTAAGGAAAGATTCAATGTGACTGATGAAATAATTCTTAATTCAATTAGATATCATACTTTTGCAGATAGAAATATGTCAAAATTTGATATGATTTTATATTTAGCTGATTTAATAGAACCTAATAGAAAAATATTTAGTGGATATCATAAAATAAAAAAACTAGCTTATACTGATGTAGAAGCTGCTATGGTAGTTGCACTAGATAAATCAATCAAGTATATTATAGAAAAAGGCGAAAAACTTTATATAGAAAGCGTTGAACTCAGGAATAGATTATTAGATTAGGGATTTAATTATGAATATGTATTTAGTTTATTTATTATTTGCAGTTGGCTTAATTTTAATCATTAAAGGTGGAGATTTGTTTGTTGATGCTGCTGTATGGTTAGCAGAAATCACAGGAATTCCACATATAATAATTGGAGCTACTGTAGTTAGTTTAGGAACAACTTTACCAGAATTGTTTGTATCTGTTAATGCCTCTTTAAAGGGAATTTCAGATATTGCAATCGGAAATGCAGTTGGCTCTACAATATGTAATACTGGTCTTGTTGCTTCATTAATTATAATTTTTGCTTCAGGCGAAATTAATAGAAATGCTTATATAAAAAAAGGTCTTCTTCTTATTTTATCAATATTTAGCGTTTTCTATTTTTCAATTGATTTAGTAATTTCAAAATATGAATCAATATTTTTATTTATACTTTTATTAATATATATTATTTTAAATATTAGATTATCTAAAAAATCTTCTTCTACAGTTTCCGTAGAGGAAATCGACCAATCAAACGATGCACTTATTAAAAATGGTTTGAAATTTGTTTTTGGATTATTGTTTATTATTTTTGGTGCAAATTTTTTAGTAGATAATGGTGTTATAATTGCAAAACATTTTAATGTTCCTGAAAGTATTGTTGCATTAACACTTGTTGCATTTGGCACTTCATTACCAGAATTAATTACTGGAATAAGTTCCATTGTAAAAGGAAACCATCATATTGGACTTGGAAATATAATTGGTGCAAATATTTTAAACTATATCATGATTATTCCAACAGCATCATTTTTTTCTAAAAACGGATTAATCATAAATAAATATAGCTTTGATATTATGGGACATAGTTTTTCGGATGTTGCACAAAGTTTAAAACTTGATATTCCAATATCTTTGTTAATGACATTTTTATTTATTTTCCCAGTAATAATAAAAGAAAAAAATTATAGATCTCAAGGTTTTATTATTTTGAGTACATATATTGTTTACTTAGGTATTTTATTAAATATCGCAATTTAAAAGGAGATTTCATGAATATTATTAAAGAAAATGCTATAAAGGCTGCAAAATTTTTAGATGAAAAAAAAGGTTATAACGTATCACTTATCGAAGTAGCAGGAGTTGTTCCTTATACTGACTATATGATTTTCACTACAGGTATTTCAAATAAACATGTTGGGGCACTATCAAATTATTTAAGAAAAGAACTTTCAAAAAACGGAATAAAAATAAGACATTTTGAAGGTAATAATGAATCAGGTTGGATATTACTTGATTTTATTGATTTTGTTGTTCATATCTTCAGTGAAGAAAAAAGAGAGTTCTATAATTTAGATAGAATTTGGAATGACGCTAAAAAAATTGATATTGACATTTTAAACGAAAATCTATAAAATAAATACCATAATTATATATACAATAAGAAGTAGTAAGTTTATAATTTTTTTAGAGAGTTGATGGTAGCTGTGAATCAATATAATTATTTTCTGAATTAGTCTTATAGAAATATAGGTTTGTTACCTTTAAAAACACGCGAGGACATATGTCGAATTAGAGTGGTACCACGGTTTATCCGTCTCTATGTTAAATAGGTACCTTTTTTGTTTTTTGTACAAAGGAGTGAAAAAATGTCATATAATTTTTTGCAAGTTGAAAAAAAATGGCAACAACATTGGAAAGATACAGAAGCTTTTAAAGTTGTTGAAGATGATTCTAAAGAAAAATACTATAGTTTGGAAATGTTTCCTTACCCATCAGGTAAATTACATATGGGGCATGTTAGAAATTATTCTATTGGAGACGTAATTGCTAGATTTAAAAAAATGAATGGGAAAAATGTTCTTCATCCTATGGGCTGGGATTCATTTGGTTTACCTGCAGAAAATGCTGCTATAAAAAATGGTATTCACCCAGATATTTGGACTAGAGAAAATATTTCAGAAATGATTACTCAATTAAACGAACTTGGATTAAGTTATGACTGGGATAGAGAAGTTGCAACTTCTTCTGAAGACTATTATAAATGGACACAGTGGATATTTTTACAACTTTATAATAAAGGTTTAGCATATAAAACTAAATCACCAGTTAACTGGTGTCCTAGTTGCGAAACTGTACTTGCTAATGAGCAAGTTGTTAATGGAGCATGTGAGAGATGTGGAAGCGATGTAACTAAAAAGAATCTTAGCCAATGGTATTTTAAAATTACTGATTATGCAGATAGATTACTTAAAGATATTGACAATCTTGATGGTTGGCCAGATAAAGTAAAATTAATGCAATCAAACTGGATTGGAAAATCATATGGTGCAGAAGTTGATTTTAAAGTTAAAAATACAGATAAAGATCTTAAAGTGTTTACTACACGTCCAGATACGTTATATGGTGCAACTTTTATGGTTATGGCACCCGAACATCCATATGTAAACGAACTTGTAGCTGGGACTGAATATGAACCAAAAGTAAATTCTTTTCTAAGTGAATTAAACAGATTATCTAGTATAGAAAGATCTGCTACTACTTTAGAGAAAAAAGGATTGTTTATTGGAGCTTATGCAATAAATCCTGTTAATAATAAAGAAATTCCTATTTACATTGCAAATTATGTAATGATGGGATATGGTACTGGTGCAATTATGGCAGTTCCCGCACATGATGATAGAGATTTTGAGTTTGCTAAAAAGTATGATTTAGAAATTATACCTGTAATAAAACCAAATGATGATTCAATAGATACTGAAAATTTAACTGAGGCTTTTTGTGAACCTGGTATTATGATTAATTCTGATAAATTTGATGGTATGACTAACAAGGAAGCAATTGATAAAATATCAATAGATTTAAATGAAAGAGGTATTGGAAAGAAAACAGTTAATTTTAAATTAAGAGATTGGTTAATTTCAAGACAGAGATATTGGGGAACTCCAATTCCAATCGTTTATTGTAAGGATTGTGGAGAAGTACCTGTAAATGCTGAAGACTTACCTGTAAAACTTCCAAAAGATGTTAAATTTACTGGAAAAGGGGAATCTCCACTTAAAACTTCTGAAACATTTATGAATACTGTATGTCCTAAATGTGGGGGACCTGCTGTAAGAGAAGTAGATACTATGGATACTTTTGTAGATTCATCATGGTATTTCTTAAGATATACTGATACTAAAAATGATGACGAAGTGTTTAATTTGGATAAAGCAAAATATTGGATGGGTGTTGACCAATATATTGGTGGAGTTGAACATGCAATACTTCATTTACTATACGCAAGATTCTTTACAAAATTTCTTTTTGATTTAGGATTATCTCCTGTTGATGAACCATTTGATAATCTGTTAACTCAAGGAATGGTACTAAAAGATGGTGCAAAAATGTCAAAATCTAAAGGAAATGTTGTTACTCCTAGAGAGATAATTGATAAATATGGGGCTGACACTGCAAGATTATTTGTATTATTCGCATCTCCACCTGAGAAAGATCTTGAATGGAGTGATGATGGCGTTGAAGGGTCATTTAGATTTATTAATAGAGTCTGGAGATTTGTTGAGGAATATAAAGATATTCTTAAAACTGGTGATATTACTATTAATAATAAATTTGATAAAGAATTAAACTTTAAATTAAATGAAGTTATTAAAAATGTAACTCATGATATTTCTTTAAGATTTAATTTTAACACTGCTATTAGTTTTGTAATGGAACTTGTTAACGTAATGTATAAATATACTCAAAATGCACCTGAAATTAATAGAGAATTATTAAGTAAAGCTGTAGAAAGTGTTTTATTACTTCTTGCTCCTTTTGGACCACATTTTACTGAGGAATTATGGACGCTTATTGGAAACGAAGGATCAATTCACTTGCATTCTTGGCCAACATATGATGAAGCAGCATTAGTAAAAGATACTATTGAAATTGTAATTCAAGTTAATGGAAAAATGAGAGATAAAATTGAAGTAGAAGCGAATATAAATAAGGATGATTTAGAAACACTTGCACTAAGTACTGATAAAATAAAATCATTAACTAATGGAAAAACAGTTGTAAAAGTTATTGTTATTCCAAAGCGTTTAGTTAATATTGTAGTTAAGTAGGGCGATATGACTAATCCAATAATTTTAAAATTTGTACCAATGGTAACTGGTATTTCTAAAACATTTGGTAAGAATTGTGAAGTAGTATTACATGAATTTAAGGATTTAAAAAAATCAATTGTAGCAATTGAAAATGGTCATGTTACTGGGAGAACAATAAACAGCCCAATGACAGAATTATCTTTAAACAAAGTCCGTGAAGGGAAAATTGATTCTGATATAATAAACTACTCAGAAAAAACAATTGATGGAAGAGTTTTAAAATCTTCTACAATGTTTATTAAAGATGATGATGGTGAATTTATTGGATGCCTTTGTATTAATATAGATATTACTGATTTTATTGCTGCAAGAAGTTTAATTGATGATATAATGAAGATAGGTAATAACGAAATTGAAAAAACAACAGAAAATAAAATTAATGTTGTTTTAGGTGATACTGTAAAAGCTACTATCGATAGTTTTGGTAAACCAGTTATTTATCTATCAAAAGATGAAAAAGTTTTAATTGTTGATAGTTTGGATAAACAGGGTGTATTTTTAATAAAAGGCGCTATTGATTATGTTGCCGATATACTTCAAGTGTCCAAATACACAATCTATAATTATTTAGATGAGATTAAGGGAGGAAAATAATGAGTTTAAAGAAAGTTCACACTAATAATGCACCAGCTGCTGTAGGTCCATATTCACAAGCTATGATTGCGGGAGATTTTGTTTATGTTTCTGGTCAATTACCAATTAATCCTGAAACAGGTAAAATGGTAACAACTACAGTTAAAGATCAAACTAGACAATCTTTAGAAAATGCAAAAGCTATTTTAAAAGAAGCTGGTACTTCTTTAGAAAATGTTGTTAAAACAACTGTATTTTTACAAAACATGGGTGATTTTGGTGATATGAATGAAGTTTATGCTGAATTCTTTACAGATCACAAACCTGCAAGAGCTGCAGTAGAAGTTGCAAAACTTCCTCTTGGCGCAGATGTTGAAATTCAAATGGTAGCATATTTAAAATAATTTATAAATAAAAAATCGGAAGATAATCTTTAGTGATAATCTTCCGATTTTTTTATTATTTATTCATACAACATTTTTTATATTTTTTTCCACTACCACATGGACATGGATCATTTCTTCCAACTTTATTGTCTGTATTAACAAATATTTTTGATTCATTGAATTTTTTATGAATTTCATTTCTTGTTTCACTATCTAATACAAGATTCCATTCTTCTAAAGTATATAACCAATCTGCTTTTGCATCATACATATTGTAAAGAAGTTTTTCAAAATCAACATTTAATTCAATTTCTGTTTCTTCTTCTATTTCCTCAAGTGATAATTCTTCTTTAAGACTTGAATTTATTCCATCAAGAAAACCTAAGAATGTTACTGAATCCATATTGAATTTTTCAGACAAATCTTTTATATTTCCTTTTATTTCCTCTTTAGAATTATTTAAAAGATATTCATAATTACTTTGCTCTTTTGGAATATACACATTCCAAAATTCATTGTAATCCTCTTGTGTTGCACTATTTTCTACTAATTCTTTCCATTGATTAATTAAGCTCATATTATTTTCCTTTCTAATTACATTTTATATCCTAAATGATTGTATCACATTTTTGTAAAAATAAAAGACTTATTTGTAGTTGAATTTGACAAATTTATTATTAAGTAATAAAATGATAAACTGAAGTAGTTTATAGATAGAAAGGTAGAATTATGAATTCATTTAAAGATATAAAATTAAAGGACTGTTTAATTGATGGTCTAAAGAAAGACAATATAACTGAACCAAGAAAAATTCAATCTCAAATGATTGAAATATTTATGGAAGGAAAAGATATTATAGCACAATCTAAAACAGGAAGTGGTAAAACACTTGCTTATCTCCTTCCAATTGTTAATAAGATAAATACTGATGAAAAAAAATTACAAGCTATAGTTATAACACCAACACATGAATTAAGTGTTCAAGTAAATAATGAAATTAAAAAACTTGCTAAAAATTCGAATCTTCAGATAAGATCATCACTTCTAATAGGTGGGGTAAATATTAAAAGACAAGTTAATGATTTAAAAAACAAACCCCATATTGTTGTAGGTTCGACTGGAAGAATGCTTGAATTAATAAAACTTAAAAAACTAAAGCCACATACTGTAAAGACTATTGTAATTGATGAAGCTGATAGAATGATTAATGATAATTCAATTATTCAAACTAAAGCACTTATTAAAACAACACTTAGAGATAGACAGCTTGTTATGCTTTCTGCTACAATGCCAGATGACATTGTTAATATTGCTACAGAAATGATGAAAGAACCTGAATTAATTTTTGTTGATGAAAATTTAATTAATAAAAATGTAAACCATTTCTATCTTGAAGTTGAAAGAAGAGACAAAATTGATATGTTGAGGAAATTAATCAGAAGTATTAATCCCCATAAAGCAATTGTATTTGTTAATAGAAACGAAATTATTCAAGATGTAGTAAATAAATTAAATTTCCATAAATTAAAAACTGCTGGACTTTTTGGTGCACAGGAAAAACTTGATAGACAAAAATCAATTGTTAATTTTAAAAATGGAAAAGCTAATATCCTTATAGCATCTGATATTGCTGCTAGAGGTCTTGATATTAAAGGTGTAACACATATTATTAATTTAGATTTACCTGAGAAAACCGATGAATATTTACATCGAATTGGAAGAACAGGTAGAGAAAAGGAAAAAGGTATTGCAATTTCTCTAGCAACTGAATATGAAGTAGGTTATTTACACCGAATTCAGCATGAATATGATATTAAAATTGGTATTAGAATATTATCTAAAGGTAATTTAATAGGTAAATCAAGTAATGAAAATAAAAGAGCTAAAAACTCGAAAAAACGTTGAAATATCTAGCTTTATTTAAGATTTTATGATATAATATTTACATATAAAAGGATGTGAAATATGAATGATATTTTGGAAAACAATCTTAAAAACATTAGAGCTACTTTAGAATTTGAAGATTTAGAAGTAACTGAAGCTACTGTAAAACAATATTATGACATTCACTATAATCGAATCTCAAGAGAAGAGGTAATTCAAAGCATTTTATCAAAATATAGGCGGTTTTTATAAAATGAATGAGGATTATGGAAATTCGACAACTAATTCAATTTATTGTTATCCTGATTCAACTGTTCTTAAGAATAAATTAAATATAGAAGATCATGATGAACTTAAGAAAGTTGAAAAAGAGCTTACTTTTATGAAAATAGATGCATTATACGAGAGTCCTATTACTGGAACTTTTGATATTACGCATCTTAAAAAAATTCATAAATACTTATTCAATGACATTTACGATTTTGCAGGTAAATTAAGAATGGAAGATATAGAAAAAATAGAACCAGTATATACAAAATTTCTTAATCATAATGATATTAAAAATCATTTGATTTTACTTTTTAAGGATTTGAAAGAAGAGAATTATTTGATTGCTTACTCAAAAGATGAATTTATTAAAAGATCTTCTTATTATTTAGGAGAACTTAATTATATTCACCCATTTAGAGAAGGAAATGGAAGAGTAATAAGAGAATTTTACAGAAACTTAGCACTTTTTAATGGTTATAAAATAAATTGGTGGTTTATTTCTAAAGATAATTTAATTAATTCTTTTGTAAATGCAACTTTCAAAGAATATGA
>JAUCFZ010000044.1 GCA_030377915.1 Clostridiaceae bacterium HSG29 | reverse complement strand
AAAAGAGTAAATACAATTTAATATTTGAATAATTTTAAACATAATCAAAAATTATCATACGAAATCCTTTAAATAAGCCATTACGCTTCCAATTCAATTTCCAAATTTACATCGCTAAAATCCTTCGGCTTTTTTCGCTAGGTCTGAATACATATTTTTATCTTTTGTTTAAGAGCCACTTATTCTAATTCTTTGATTAATGGAATCAATCTACATTAAAAAAAGTCCTTTTTACAGGACTTCTTGATTTAATATTTACCTTTTTTTATATCAATTAATAATTTCTTAATATCCTTTGCAATTACATCTCTTGTTTTTTCCAAATCATCTTCATAAATATGAGCATTCCAACAAAGTTTTGCATTTTCAGGTATAAACATTACATCAATATTCTTACCTAAAGTAACTAAAATATCAACTTTATTCAAATCTTGTAAAATTTTAATTTTATTTGATTTTAAATCAAAACCAACATTCTTCATTATTTTTAACATTTCCTTATTTAAATCTTTTCCTTCTCTTAAACCGCAGGATTCAATTTGTAAATTCTCAACTTTATTAAATTTTTTAGCTAAAGCTTCTGCCATTTGAGAAAAAAGAGTATTATCATAATCCATGAAAACTAATTTCATTTAATATCTCCGTGTTTCTCCATATGAGATTTTTCAATAATTTTATTTTGATGATTTACAAACACAACTGAAGGTTCAAATGTTTTTGCTTCTTCTGGCGTCATTTGAGCATACGAAATAATAATTACTTTATCTCCAGGTTGTACTCTTCTTGCAGCTGCACCATTTAAACAAATAACTCCACTTCCTGCTTCACCTTTAATTGTATAAGTTTCAATTCTTTCACCGTTATTGTTATTTACAATTTGTACTTTCTCTCCTGGTAAAATATTTGACGCTTCTAATAAATCTGAATCAATTGTTATACTTCCAACATAATTTAACTCTGCTTCTGTAACTGTTGCTCTATGAATCTTTCCTTTAAACATAGTAATATTCATACTACACCTCCACAATAATGTTATCAATCAATCTTGGTTTTCCAATATTTACAGCAAGAGCAATAACAACATCTCTATCAATTTTTTCAATATCCTCTAAAGTTTTTGCATCAAGTACTTCAACATAATCTACAATAGAATAAGTTACTTTACTTATTTTGTCAAGAATTCCATTTACAATTTTTTCTTTATTTCTTTCACCATTAAGTATTTCTTCTTTTGCTTCCTTTAATGATCTACTTAAAACTAATGCATCTATTCTTTGCTCTTTAGTTAAATAAGTATTTCTTGAACTAAGTGCTAATCCATCATCTTCTCGTACTATTTCACAATCAACTATTTCTACATTAAAGCTTAAATCATTAACCATTTTTTTAATAACAGCCACTTGTTGATAATCTTTTCTACCAAAATATGCTTTATCAGGATTAACAATATTAAATAATTTTGATACAACAGACATAACACCTCTAAAATGTCCTTCTCTTGAAGCTCCACATAATTTATTAGTAATATTACTTGTTGTATCTACAAAAGTTGCATAATTATCTAAATACATTTCATTTGCTGTTGGATTGAAAATGTAATCCACACCTTCTTTTTCACATAACATACTATCTTTTTCTAAATCACGTGGATAAGTTTCTAAATCTTCATTTGGTCCAAATTGTGTTGGATTAACAAAAATTGAAACTACAACAATATCGTTATTTTTTCTTGCTTCCTTTATTAAAGACATATGCCCTTCATGCAAGAATCCCATTGTTGGAACAAGCGAAATTGTTTTTCCACTCATTCTTTCACTTTTTAAAACTTTTCTTAAATCACTTATTTTTGCAAAACTTTGCATCATTTCATCCCCTAATATAATTTGCTTAAAACTTCATCATCTATTTTAAATGTATGTTTCTCTTCAGGAAAACTCATATCTTTTACTTCTTTAATAAAATCTTTTGTTGCATTTTCAATATCTACATTTAAAGTAGCATATTTTTTTACAAATTTTGGCGTAAAATCAGAATACATTCCAAGCATATCTTGAATTACTAAAACCTGGCCGTCACAACCATTTCCAGCACCAATTCCAATAGTAGGAATATCAAGCTTTTCACTTACAATCGTTGCAAGCTTAGCAGGTACACATTCAAGTACAATTGCAAAAACACCAAGTTCTTGAAGTAAAAGTGCATCATCAATCAATTTTTTTGCAGCTTCTTCGCTTTTCCCTTGAACTTTAAATCCACCCATCATATTCACTGATTGAGGAGTTAATCCTAAATGTCCACAAACTGGAATTTGAGCTTTTATAATCGCTTCAATTTTATCAGCAATATCTTTCCCGCCTTCAAGTTTAACTGCATGTGCTCCACCTTCTTGAATAAATCTTCCAGCATTCCTAATTGTTTCTTCAACAGAAATATGATAACTTAAAAATGGCATATCCGCAATAACTAATGCATTTTTAGTTCCTCTTTTTACCGCTTTAGTATGATGAATAATATCTTCTACTGTAACTTTTAATGTATCATCATAACCTAATATAGTCATTCCTAATGAATCACCAACTAAAATACTCTCTATTCCAGCTTCATCAATTAATTTTGCAGTTGAATAATCATATGCAGTTAACATTGAAATTTTTTCGTTATTCATTTTCATTTTTAAAAAACTTTGAGTAGTTATTTTTTTCATTATTTTTCCTCCAAAGTGTTTCTTAATTCATCAATTTTAGTTTCATCCAATATTCCATTTTTTTCAATATAATCCATTGTTCTTAATCCCATAAATCTATAAAACTCTTCAAAATTCTTGTTATTTTCCTCATATGTTTTAAGATGTGTTTTTATTGTATTAACATCCCCTCTCGAAAGTGGTCCTGTTAATGAATTTTCAACACCATTATTTTCAATATTTTTTAAAGAAGAATAAATTAATGGCTTCATAGCTTCAAAAGCAAATTTCTTATCTATATCTAATGAAGATGTTAATTCAAGTCCAAAATCCATTAATGTATTTAAATAATTTGAAAACACAGAAGCTGCCATATGATAAATTGCTTTTTTATCTGAATCAATTTTGAAATAGCTTTTTAAAATATCTAATATTTTTTGAATGTTTTCATCTATTTCTTCATTTATTGTTTCAATTGAAAAAACAGAATTACTAAAATCTTTTACAGCATTTTCAATACTTGAAACAGATTGAAGTGGATGCAGTGAATATACTTTAGCACCTTTTTCATAAGCATTCATTAACAATCTTGAACTATGAGCACCACTCATATGAATAAATGTTTTATTAACTAGCTTTTCAAAACTCATTATAGATTCATCTAATACACTTTTAATACTGTCATCATTAACTGTTAAGAATATTAAATCACATTCATTTATTAAATCAACGCTACTAAATTTTTTAGTATTTGTAAATTTCACCGTATTTTCTAAATTAGTCTTTCCTCTTGAACTATAACCAACTACATTAAAACCTTTGTTTATTAGAAATTTCCCAAACGAAGTACCAACTTTACCAGCTCCAATAAAGCCTATTTTCATATTATTCCTCCAACAAAAAAACTCTATTTTGTCCACGACAAGATAGAGTTATCACATTTCATTTAACTTATATCCTGTCTCCGTCTAAAAGATCAAAGCAGATTTTTTATACTTTTTTTAAAACAATGAGTACAATTCCAAACGGATATCGTCTCTCCAAATGTAGTTTACCATACAATCCATACTTTGACAATTAATTAAATTCTATTTTATAAATAAATATTAATAAAAATTAATATTATACATTATCGTATTTTTTAAATATTCTGTAAAAATATAGTATAATAAATTATAACATAAATAAGGAGGCGTTATGAAAAAAATATTAAACCGTAAAGATGTTGATATTAATTCAACTTGGGATTTATCTTCATTATTTAAATCAAAAGAAGCTTTTTATAGTTCTTTAAAAGATGTACAAGAAAAAACTGAAAATTTAAAGAGTTTCAAAGGTAAATTACATGAAAATACTACTATTTTATTTGAAGCAATTGAATCACTTGAAAATTTAATGATTCAACTAAGTGCATTAGATACATATGCAGGATTATTACTATCTGTAGATGGCACTAATACAAAAAATCATGAATTATATATGAATTTCAATGCTATTTCTACTAGAATACAAGCAGATTTAACTTTCTTCAATAATGAAATTATGTCTTTTTCTGATGAAGAATTTAATCTTCTAATAAAAAGTGAACCAAAACTAGAAATCTATCGTACTTTTCTTGAAGATATTTTTGAAGAAAAAAAGTATAAACTATCTGATGATACTGAAGAAGCACTCGCTACTTTAGGAGAAATTACAGAATCACCCTATGAAATATATTCAGTTAGTAAATCTACTGATATGATTTTTGATTCTTTTATTGACAGTAATGGAAATACTTTACCTAATTCATTTGCTTTATTTGAGGGTAAATATGAATTTAGCGAAGATCCAATTATTAGAAAAAATGCTTACGCTTCATTTAACAAAACTTTAAATCAATATAAAAACACATATGCAGCTGTTTATAATACAGAAGTAAAAAAACAAGTATTACTTAGTAAATTAAGAGGATACTCTTCTGTTACTGAAATGCTTTTAAAGCCACAAAAAGTAACACTTGAAATGTATCATCGACAAATAGACATTATTTATACAGAATTAGCACCTCATATGAGAAAATTTGCAAAACTTATTAAAGAACAATTAAATTTAGAAAAAGTTTCCTTTTATGATTTAAAAGCACCTATTGATACAAGTTATAATCCTTCCGCTACATATGAAGAAGCAAAAGAAGTAGTTCTTGAATCTTTAAAAATTATGGGCGAAGATTATTTAAATATTATTAAAAGAGGTTTTAATGAACGTTGGATTGATTATTCTGATAACATTGGTAAATCAACTGGAGCTTTTTGCGCATCACCTTATGCTGCTCATCCATATGTTTTAGTTACTTTTCAAAATAATATGAGAGATGCTTTTACACTTGCACATGAATTAGGTCATGCAGGACATTTCTTCTTAGCTAATAAAGAGCAAAATTTCTTTAATACTGAACCATCAATGTTTAATGTAGAAGCGCCATCTACAATGAATGAGATGTTATTAGGAAGGTATTTATTAAAAAACAACGATGATCCTAAAACAAAAAAATGGGTTATACTTCAATTTTTAGGAACTTATTATCATAATTTTGTTACACATTTATTAGAAGCAGCATTCCAAAGAGAAATTTATAAATTTGCCGAAGAAGGTCAACCACTTACTGCAAAACTACTTTGTGATACAAAATTAGAAATTCTTAAAGGTTTCTGGGGCGATTCAATTGAAATAGATGAATTTGCAGGTATGACTTGGATGAGACAACCACATTATTATATGGGTTTATATCCTTACACATATTCAGCAGGTCTCACAGCAGCAACTACTGTTTCAGAAATGATTTTTGAAGAAGGTCAGCCTGCAGTTGATCGTTGGATTAAAGTTCTAAAAACAGGTGGTAAACTTAAACCTTTAGATTTACTAAAAATTGCTGGTATGGACTTTACAACAGATGAACCACTTAAGAAAACTGTTTCATATATTGGAACATTAATTGACCAATTAATTGAATTATCATAATCAAGTTCAAAAACACATTAAGTAGAAATAACATTCTTACTTAATGTGTTTTTTTTATTGCAAAGGAAAGTGCATTGGATATTAAAACAAGTGACAGCTACATATAAATATTTAAGGAAGCATAATCACCTATCTAAAACATTTCGAAGGAATTTTTTTTATAAATTGTCTAAAGAACACTCCATCGAAACTACGCATTGGGTGGAGATGAATTTAGACGGTCTTCTATCAACAAACACTTGTTCAATAGAAGAACGTGTGATATAATATCCTTGACAAGGTTAAAAGTTTAAAGTGTATTCTAATTAAAAGGAATCCACGCCTTGTTAAACGACAAGTGAATATATGAAGTTTTGGTCACTAGTCTTTGACCAAGTAAAATATTCAAAGCATAAGCTTCTAAATGTATTCCGAAACCAATTAATTGGTAACGGATAATGGGTATGTGGACTACCCCTAGTGTATAAGGGTTGCCTGTATTAACAGGTGCAAAAACTTAATTACCAAACTACACTTAAATCAAGCTAGTACTATACTGCTACAACGTATACGAAGTCTTGAAAAGAAGCTCCATCCAAATATCTTATTTGGGTGGTGAGGTTCACTGGAATTTTCTTGAAAAAGCTTTGATAATTTCTTGACAATATCAAAAAGTGGGTATATTATATTGATATACCCCCCTACCAAGGGGCGTGGTTTTGTAACTTTGTGAATTTTTAAATAATTTAAGGAGGATAGATATGAATAAGAAAATATTGATTATTGGTGGTGTTGCTGGTGGTGCGTCTGCTGCTGCAAGATTAAGAAGAAATGACGAATTTGCTGAAATAATATTATTTGAAAGAGGAGAATATATTTCATTTGCAAACTGTGGATTACCATATTATATTGGTGGCGCAATTGAAGAACGTGACGCTTTATTAGTACAAACACCTGAAGATATGAATGCACGATTTAATATTGATGTTCGTGTTCAAAATGAAGTAATGTCTATTGACAAAGAAAATAAAAAAGTAATCGTTAAAGATTTAAAAAATGATAAAGAATACGAAGAAAATTATGATACGTTAATTATGTCGCCTGGATCAACGCCTTTAGTTCCACCTATTAATGGAATAGATGGAAAAAACATTTTCACTTTATGGACTGTTCCAGATACAGATAAAATAAAATCATTTATAAATGATAATAAACCAAAATCTGCAATAGTTGTTGGTGGAGGATTTATTGGTATTGAAATGGCTGAAAATCTACATGAACTTGGACTTGATGTAACAATTATAGAAATGCAAAATCAAGTAATGGCTCCAGTTGATTTTGAAATAGCTCAAGAAATTCATAAACATATTAAATCTAAAAATGTTAATTTAATTTTGGAAGATGGAGTTAAAACATTTGAAGATGAAAATGGTAAAAAGAAAATTACTTTGCAAAGTGGGAAAACAGTTTTTGCAGATATGGTAATGCTATCAATTGGTGTTAAAGCAAATAGTAAACTTGCAATAGATGCAAATCTTGAAGTAAATCAACGCGGCGGAATTGTAGTTAATGAATATCTTCAGACAAGTGATGAAAATATTTATGCATTAGGAGATGCAATTGAAGTTGTAGATCATATTGATGGTACTAAAGCAATGATTCCTTTAGCCGGACCTGCTAATAAACAAGGTAGAATTGTAGCAAATAATGTATGCGGTGCAAAAGAAAAATACAAAGGAACTCAAGGAACTTCTATTGCTAAAGTATTTGATATAACAGTTGCTTCTACTGGAAATAATGAAAAAATACTTATAAGAAAAGGTTTAGAATATAAAAAAGATTACCATATATCAATTATTCATCCTAAATCAAATGCTGGATACTACCCTGGTGCAATACCAATGGTTATAAAAACAATATTTGATACAAAAGGAAAAGTTCTTGGAGCTCAAATAGTTGGATATACAGGTATTGATAAAAGAATTGATGTATTTGCAACTGCAATTAGAGCAAATATGACAGTATATGATTTAATGGAGTTAGAACTTGCTTATGCTCCGCCATTTGGTTCAGCTAAAGAAGCTGTAAATATGGCCGGATTTGTAGGAGATAATATTCTTGAAGGTGCAATCAAAGTATTTAACTGGAATGAATTTGATAAAATTGATGATTCTTATGTAATTCTTGATATCAGAGAAGAGGAAGAATTGAATTTAGGTTCAATAACAAATTCAGTTCATATTCCACTTGATGATTTAAGAAAACGTCTTAATGAACTTGATAAAAATAAAAAAATTATTGCATATTGTGCAATAGGGGTTCGTGGTTATATTGCAGCAAGAATATTAATGCAAAATGGTTTTAAAGAAGTTTATAATTTAAATGGAGGATATCACACATATTCGGCTGTTTATTGCCAAGATGACGATAGTAAATGTGGTGGAGTTTCATTTGATCCATCAGCTGAAGTTGATGAATTTGGTAATCCAGAAACAAATAGTCACCAAGTTGAAACTGTTAATTTTGATATGACTAAAGATGTTATTCAATTAAATGCTTGTGGATTAAGTTGCCCAGGGCCTATTATGAAAGTATCAAAAGCTATAAAAGATATGACTAACGGTGAAGTTGTAAAAGTAAGAACTACAGATCCTGGCTTTGTTGCTGATATTGGTTCATGGTGTAAAAGAACAAATAATACTTTATTAGATTCTGGTAAAGAAAATAATGAATTTGTTGCTATAATTGGAAAAGGACAAAATATTAATGTGAATACTGAAATTAAAACTCAACCAGTAACTACTAAGGATAATAAAACAATGGTTGTTTTCAGTGGTGATATGGATAAAGCAATTGCTTCTTTAATTATTGCAAATGGTGCTCTTGCAATGGATAGAAAAGTTACAATGTTCTTTACTTTCTGGGGTTTAAATATTTTAAGAAAACCAAATGCACCAAAAGTTAAAAAGAACTTTATTGAAAAAGCATTTGGTATGATGATGCCAACTGGAATTCCAAAATTAAATTTATCAAATATGAATATGGCTGGAATTGGCCCAAAAATGATTAATGGGTTAATGAAAAAACATAATGTTCCTTCTTTACAAGAATTATTAGAAACTGCTATTGAAAATGGAGTTGAAATAATAGCTTGTCAAATGTCAATGGATTTAATGGGTATTAGAAGAGAAGAATTAATTGATGGCGTTGGAATTGGTGGAGTTGCAAATTATCTTGATGCAACTGAAGATGCAGGAACAAACTTATTTATTTAAAATATAGCGGCAGAATTATCTGCCGTTTTTTATTGTTTTGTTATTATCACCTGGTCTTAACATCTGCTATTGACAACAACAAAAACATGCTCTATACTTACTTATATAGGAGTGATAATTATGAACTTACCAAAATTAAAAATTGGAAATTTAGAAGCAAAATTTCCTATAATACAAGGTGGAATGGGCATTGGTGTATCAATGTCAAAATTAGCAAGTGCAGTTGCAAATGAAGGTGGAATAGGTATTATCTCAGGAGCTCAAACAGGATACAGAGAAGATGATTTTAAAACAAATAACAACAATGCAAATATCAATGGAATAAAAAAGGAAATAAGATTAGCAAGAGAACTTAGCCCTAATGGAATAATTGGAATTAACTTTCTTCAGGCATCATACAATTATATTGAACTTGTAAAAACTGCAGTTGAAGAAAAAATAGATTTAATTATTTCAGGTGCAGGACTTCCTAAAACGCTTCCTGAATATGTTATAGGAACAAATACAAAAATTGCACCAATTGTTTCGTCAGGAAGAGCGGCAAAACTTCTTACAAAACTATGGAAGAAAAAATATGATTATTTACCTGATTTAATAGTTGTTGAAGGACCTAGAGCTGGAGGCCATTTAGGATTTAGCAGAGAAGATTTAGAATCTGAAAATGTAAAAAGTTTAAAAGAATTAGTTATTGAGGTTCTTGAAGCTATAAAACCTTTTGAAGAAAAATACAATCAAAAAATTCCAGTTGTAGCTGCTGGCGGAATTTATACAGGACAAGAAATTAAAGAGTTTATTGATCTTGGTGCAGCCGGAGTCCAAATGGCTACTAGATTCGTTGCTACTCATGAATGTGATGCACACATTAACTTTAAAAACGCATATGTAAATGCCACTGAAAAAGACATTCAATTAATAAAAAGTCCCGTAGGAATGCCAGGAAGAGCACTTACAAATGAATTAACTAAATCCTTTGAATTGAATTCACTTAAAATTACTGGATGCTATAAATGTTTAAAAGGATGTAATCCTGTAGTTGCACCATTCTGTATAACAGATGCATTAGTTAAAGCTGTTGAAGGCGACATTAAAAATGGTCTAGTCTTTATTGGTTCAAATGGATATAAAATCAATAAAATTATTTCTGTAAAAGAACTTTTTAATGAACTTAAAAATGAATATTTTGCTTAATAAACAAAAAATAACACAAAATGTGTTATTTTTTATTTATATTTTTATTTTTTCTCTTAGTAATTCATATCTTTAATTGCATAAAGCATTCCATATTCATGATCAACCTCAGTTTGACAAGTTTTGCATAAACCAAATTTATTTATCTCTTTTTCATCATGACATCTTTTACAAATCCCTAATTTATTGTTTGAGCTTTTCATTATTTTATTTTCCATATTATCCCCCTTAAAATCCATTTCGTATTATTGTATACCATTATGTAATTATATTATAAAACATTTTTTATAACTTTACAACTTTTTTATTTTACACTTTTCAAGAAATAAAAGAAAACTGATGCATTAGTTAAAACAGTTGAAAGCGATATTGAAAATACTCTAGTCTTTATTGCCAAATAGATATAAAGAATATTTTGAGTAATAATCAAAAAATAACACGAAATTGTGTTATTTTTTATTTATATTTTTTATATTTTTCTCTTAGTAATTCATATCTTTAATTGCATAAAGCATTCCATATTCATGATCTACTTCAGTTTGACAAGTTTTGCATAAACCAAATTTATTTATCTCTTTTTCATCATGACATCTTTTGCAAATCCCTAATTTATTGTTTGAGCTTTTCATTACTTCATTTTCCATATAATCCTCCTCAAAATCCTTATGTATTATTGTATACCATTATGTAATTATATTATAAAGCATTTTTTATAACTTTACAACATTTTTTTAATTTTTTTTTAATTTTACAAAATAATTTTAATTACACAAAAAAAACGCAAATAAACTGTGAATTTTTGCGTTTTTATACTATTTCTATTTTAAATATATATCTATTAAATCGTAGTAATAACTTTCTTCATACCCTTTTCTCCAACCAGCTATTCCTTTTAAATTGTAATCGTTAATCAAATTAATTCTTTTAATTAATGAATCTTTATCTTCAATCCATATTTTAATAGTATTTCCATTTTTTATAGTTTCAATATAATTTTGTCCTGATGCTTCGTCATAAACAATTTCATAATCTATTTTTTTCAAATAACTTCCAACATTTTTAATTGCATATGCTTCAGATGAAAGAACTTTTCTATTCTTTTCCATCCATACTCTCATATAAAGTGGAACTCCTAAAACTAATTTATCATTATTTACAGTTTCTAATGTCCCTTCAATTCCTTTTATCACCCATGGTATTGACGCAACTGATCCGCTTTTAGGGGAACTACTCCAATGTTCATCATATGCCATAAGCATAAAATAATCAACGAAATCGATAATAGCTTCTCTATCAATCACTTTTGAATATTGATCAGATCCTCCTGGTACAACAGCATCAATTGATAAAACTAGATTTTGCATTTTAGTATATTTTCTAAGCTTCTTTACATATTCAGTTAATGCATCTTTATTCTTTAAATAGATATTCTCAAAATCAATGTTTATTCCATCAACATTATAAAGCGCTGAGTAAAAAACAATTTGTGCTATTGATTTATCAATATAATCTTCATTAGTTAATAATTGATTAGTCCAAACTGGATTAAAACTATTTTTATATAAAGCCCATACTTCATATCCATTTTCATGTGAATCATTTACATATTTAAGACTTGCTTCATTAATAACAATTCCATCAATATTTAAGGCAAACCATGTTGGAGATATTACATTTAAATTTTCAATTTTATCAACATTGAAATTCTTTGAATCACTATACTTAGAAATACTGTCCCAAATTAAACTTACATTATCAAGCTCTTTTATTTCTCTAATTTCATTTAATCGACCTCTTTCTGAGAAATTATCATCAATTAAATCTGTATTT
>JAUCFZ010000043.1 GCA_030377915.1 Clostridiaceae bacterium HSG29 | reverse complement strand
AGTGTTTTATTGCTTGGTGTGGTAACTTAACAATAATACACTTTCAAAAAAAGGTCTACTATCAATATATAAAAATTTCCTCAATATAGTGATTAAGATTCACTATTGCGAAGCAATTTGGTACAATTATTATATATGATAAATATGAGATTGCAGCTGGAGCTGCTGGTATACAAAGTTTTATTATAGGCAATATTGGAGAAATGGCCGTTCAAAGTGAATAACGATTACTAAAAAAATACAAATTGCTCATCAAAAATGGATAATATATTTTGATGAGCGATATTTATTTTATCATTACTTTAAGATACAAATTATTTTCACAAAAACACACCATAAAAACTAATTACTTGAATATGGTATTTAGTGGTATTTAAAATCTCATAGTTTTGCAATGACATTTTCGATTGTGTTTAGTTCATTTTTTAACTGATCGTGCCTACCTGTCTCCTTTCTTTTAAACTCTAATAAAACAAATCCATTCGCGCCGCATTGATTTTGAATTTCGATTCTCATAATTATAAGTATATTTACCTCCCTAAGCTTTTTGAAGAATTGATAGATATTATATATGTTATCAATTTTGTTATATTTAACAATATTTGTAGATTTTTTATATAAACGGTTTGTAATGTATTAATCAAAAATGATATGATAAATAAATAACAAAAAATAAGAGCATTAAATATAAGAGTTTTTTTAAGAAAGTAAAAATATTCTATTATATGTTATTTCTAATTCTATTTGGGTAAATATAATTCTAATTGAGTATGAAAAGTACATGTTTATGGTGAACTACAGTTTTTGAGAATATAATTTATCCTTGATGATTTTTGAACTGGCTATTCATCCATTAACTACTTGTCAGTTTTACTAATCAATACAGTAAAATTGGAGAAATTTGTTGTTTGGAAATACAAAAGAATCCAAAGTAAAAGTAATCAAGACTTTGATTTAACTTTGGTCGCTGAAAGTGTTGAAGATGATATTATGCTATCAAAATTAAGACAAAGTGGGATGGATATTGTACAAGGTATTATTAAAGTAATAGAAAAGATTGAAACGAATAATAGGGTAATTAAATTAAAAATATGGGGGGTAGGGTATGAAGAAAGAAAGAAAAGGATCAATTAAGACAAAAATATTATTATATCCATTAATTGCAGTACTTATTGGTATCGTTATTATTGGAGGTTTTTCAACTAATTATACGAAAAAAAGCTTAATTCTACAAATGAAAACTGATGGATTACAAACATCTAAAAGAATGGTTAATCGGATTTCTGATAATGTTTTAGCTATGAATACAATAAATGAAATGTTAGAAGATAAAATTCGTATAACTGCGCAAACAATTATTAATAATGAAAGTATAATTAGTGATGAATATTTAGAAGAAGTAATGTTAGATATGGGAGTTAATGAAATTTACTGGTATACACCTGATGGAGTAATTATTAATTCAACTATTCCAGGTTATTTAGGGTGGAAAATTCCAAAGGACCATTCACTTTATCCATTGGTAGAAGGTGTTTCGGAATTAATGCAACCAGTACGAAAAGACACTGAATCAGATAATTATTTAAAATATGGTTCTATAAGAAATAGTAATGGTAACTTTGTACAAGTGGGAATTTCAGCTGATGTAGTAAGTGAGCTCACTGATAAAATTTCTAATCAGAATTTAGTTGAACAGTTAGCTAGTGATGAGGCCATTGTATACGCGACAATTTTAGATACAAATGCTGTAATCATTGCAAGCGATGATATTGATGATTTGGGTTCAATAGAAGATGATGAAGGTAGCATTTCAGGTGCCGTAAATGCTGAAGAATATGTGTCTGAATACTATGCTGATTGGTTGGGAGTCAATGTTTTTGATGTTGTGTATCCAATGATTATAGAAGGGGAACATGTCGGTGCGATAAATATTGGATACTCTATGGATAGTGTTCGATATGCGATTCGTCAGAATTTAATGATTGTATCAGGAATTGGTATATTAGTTTTTGTAGTACTTGGTATTTTATTATATGTATTTTCTCATCAAATTATTGTTGTAATTCAAAAGTTGAAAGAAAAACTTCAGTTAATGGCAGCAGGAGATTTTACTGTTGAAATTGATAATAAATTAATTCAAAAAAATGATGAATTGGGTGAGATATCTGATGGTATTAATAGAATGAAAGAATCTGTTTCGGATATGGTATCGCAGATTATGGAAAAATCAGATCAAGTGGCTACAACATCAGAAGAATTAACTATAACATCAGATCAAGTGGCTAAAGCTTCAGAGGAAGTTTCAAGAGCTGTTGAGGAAATTGCTCGAGGTGCAACAGATCAGGCAAAAGATACAGAAAACACTTCTCATAATATTGATTCTTTGGATCAATTGTTGAATGATAATGCTCAATATATAATAGAACTTAATGAAGCTTCTAAAGAAATTGATGTTCAAAAAGATGAGGGATTTAAAATCCTAAGTAATTTAATTAAAAAGACTGAAATGTTAAATAACTCTGCTAATAATGTTTATGATATTATTATAAGTAATGATAAAAGTGCTGATAAAATTGAAAATGCTAGTGTAATGATTCAAGGTATTGCAGATCAAACAAATCTATTGGCATTAAATGCTGCTATAGAAGCGGCAAGAGCCGGTGAGGCGGGGCGTGGATTTGCGGTGGTAGCAGATGAAATCAGAAAGTTAGCAGAAGATTCAACACGATTTACTCATGATATTAAAGTGGTTATTGATGAGTTGAAATCAAAATCTAGTGAAGCTGTGAATACTATGAATGAAGTAAAAAATACAGTGCAAGATCAAAGCGATAGTGTTTTGAAAACGGAAATGAAATTTAAAAGCATCTCAGAAGCAACAGAATTGGTTCGTGTATCAGTGATGAAAATGAATCAGACAGCTGAATTAATAGACCAAAATAAAAACAGTATAATTGAATTGATTCAAAATCTTGCTGCTATTTCTGAAGAAAATGCTGCAGGAACAGAAGAAGTTTCAGCTTCAATGGATGAGCAGTCTAGAATTATTATTGAGATTGCAGAATCTGGTGAAGGACTTTCTGTGATTGCTGAGGAATTAAAAACACTTATAGACAAGTTCAAAATTTTATAATATTCAAAAAAACGAATTTAGATAAAAATATGAATATAAATATTAAATATCTTAGGATTAAAAGAGTAATAGTTGTTTATAATAAAAACAATTATTGCTCTTTTTTATTGTTGAAAAATATATAATTTAAGTATCACTGAAATATATAAAAAATGTTATACTATATTAAGTGAATTCTATAAATAACATTACATTGATATTTAATATGACAAAATGAGTCATAGAAAAACTACAAAAAAGAGTGAAAAATTCACTGCTTTAGTGGTGGGAGTTTCAGTGTATGAGTCTAAATATAGTGATTTTTCATATTTCACTGAGTTTAGAGATAGTTTAGAATTTCATTCGAAAAGTAGTTCTGAATTAAGAGAAATTATTAATAATATAAAATGATATTTATATTTTAAATAATTAAAAGGAGTGGAGAATTATGAATGAAAATATTATTAATAAATTAAGAGGCATATTATTAATAATTCTATGGTTATCAGTTAAATATGATATCGATATACTAGTTATTTTTTCAGGTATATCTTTTTTTGGAATTTCATTAAAATTTTCAAAAAATAAGAAAACGTTTATAAGCAAATTTTTATTAACAATTGGAGCAGTATTAATATTATATTATACTATTGCTATATTTGAGATTTCTATAATACAAAAAATGTAGAAGTTATGGGAATTGATGGTTTTGACGATTTGGGTGAAACTGCGTAATCTAATAACCTTGGTGTATAGTTCACAGTAGTAACATTATCAAGTTATAATCTTAGTAAAAGTTTAAAGGAATTAAGGAGAAGATATTATATGAAAAGAATAATATTAATAGTTTTGGGATTATTTGCTTTTATGACTCCGGTTTTTGCTAATAGTATGCCTCCTACATCAATCCCAGGGAAAGCAGGTATATTTGTAGATAAAGAATCTGGTATAGAGCTTATTGATGAAAATATTACAATGAACATTGATGATGAACTTAATAAAACTCGTTATTTGATTAATTATACATTTAAAAATATAAATGATAAATCTATAGAAACACCTATTTGGTTTTTAAGAAAAGGATATTTAAATTCTCATGATTTCAAAGTATATATTGAAAATATAGAAATAAAGAGTGAAGTTAAAGATGTTAAATTTGATGAAATAGAAAATTGGGAACCAGAGGAGAAACTTGAATATATTGATCCTTTTACTGATGAAGTATTTGACTCAGGAATAGATATATATTCAGGCGATTACTTTTTAGTTGATGAATTTATATTGAGAATGGATAGTAATCAGATAGCAGATGTGGTAATTGAATACGAGGTTTGGAATGGATATATATCATCTCGAGTAACAGATTATATGTATGATATTAAATTAACTAGTTATATGTTGAGTCCTGCAGCATTTTATGAAGGAGATGGTACGGTTGATATAGAAATTATAGCCCCTTCAAATATTATTATGAAATCTAATTTAAAACTAGATAAAAAGAATGATAATTTATATGAAATAAAAGATTATCAGTTAAAGGAGTACGAAAATCTTTATCTTTCTTTTTCAAAAAAACCAGGAATTACAGAATTATTTGCATATAATAAAACTGGATTTAAAATAAGACTTCTGACTTTTCAGATTTTACTTTTACTGACTATCATTATTATTAAGAATACAAAGTATAAGAAAATACTTAAATGGATTTTCTTAATATCATTAATAGCTTATATAAGAACTGTAGGATATGGAATTATGTTTTGGATTGTGGTTCTATTTAGATTTTTTTGGATACCGATTCTTATAGCAATTTTAATTATCTTGTATATTAAATTAAAAAAAAAGAAGGATTTTAAATAGTAAAAAAGCTTAATGGTTTTAACAAAAAACCATTAAGCATTTTTTTTTGAAATATAATTAATATAACCACCAATAATTATTAAACTAGCACCGCTAATAGTTATTATATCTGGAATTTCAGACCAAATAATAATTCCAAATGTTATTGAAAAAATAATATTTAGATATGTGTATATTGCTAATTCACCAGCGGGTGCATAACTATAAGCTGCAGTCATAAAAAGCTGAGCTATAAGAGCTGAAATAGCAAGTATTATTAAAAATATAAATTCATAAAGTGTTGGATATACATAATCTCCTGTTATAATCATATACGTTACAGTAATTATTGTAGTTACTAGAGCAAAATAAAATACAATAACAAGTGGTTTATCAGTTTCGCTTAATTTGCGAACTATTGTATATGCAGAACCTGCAAAAATAGCAGAGAATAATCCAAATAGTGTTGGAATGATTGATAAATTAAATGCAGGTCTAATTATTAATATTGCTCCTAAAAGAGCTAAAATTAACGATATAACCTGTTTTTTTGTAATTTGTTCTTTTAAGAAAGCAAAAGATAAAATAAGTACAAAAAATGGAGAAAGCTTATTTAAAATAACTGCATCTGCTAAATTGAGTTTTGCGAGTGCACTATAGTAACAAAATATTCCTAAAACGCCTAAAATTGATCTAATAAATATAAGTCTAGTGTTATTAGGTTTTAAAGATAAATTGCTTCTGTAAGTAGTTATTAAAATTGGAATAAGTCCAATTGAATTTCTAAAAAATATTTTTTCTACAACAGGTATATTAGGTGTAAGTTTAACAGTTATTGCCATTATTGAGAAAAAAAGTGAAGATAGTGAAATATAAAGTATTCCTTTAGTTTTATTATTCATAAAAACCCCTTTCGAATACATAGTATAATAAGAAAAATAGTAAAAGTAAAGTTAAAAAACTAAAAATATTTGATGAAAGATTTTCGAAGAAATTAGATGTTGACCTTAGAGATACTCTAAGGTATATACTAAATATATTCAAAGAGAAGAGAGGCGAAAAAATGAAAGAAAATATTAATCAAATGTTAGAAGAAAAGCCATTAAAAATGCTTTTTAAATTAGGTATTCCTGCTATATTAATGGCATTATTTAATGAAATAAATGGTGCTATAGATACAATGTTTATGGGGCAATTTGTCGCAAGTGAAGCAGTATCAGCTATGTCAGTAGCGGTACCATTTCTTCTTATTATTGCAGCTATATCATTCCTATTTACAGAAGGTGCAGGAATAGCGATAAGTAGATATTTAGGAGCGAAAAATATTGATGCAGCTAGTAGAATTTTTAATGGAACTATAGTTATTTCAATAAGTTCAAGCGTTGTTATAGGTGTTATATCATTTTTATTTATGAAAAATATTTTATATTTATTTAATTTAGATATAATTACATATGGTTATGCGCTTCAATATTTAAAAGTTATTGCTATTGCAATGCCAATTATTGTATTACCTATGGTATTAGGAAAAATGATTTATACTGAAGGTCATACAAAATTTCTAATAAAAGTTACAGTTATTCAAATATTATCAAATATCATTCTTAATTATTTTACTTTAGCAATATTAAAAATGGGAGTAATTGGTGCAGGTATTGCAACAATTATATCATTTATTATTCAGAGTATTTTAATGATTAAATTTAATCTTTCAAATGAAATGATAGTTAAAATTAATTCAAAAGAATTTAAGCTAACAAAGAATTATTTTAAAGAAGTCATTCCATTAGGTATGGCAACATTTGTAACAATGATGTTATTAGCATTAACATTTGGATTAGAAAGCAGAGTAATTGCATCATTTGGTGATAAAGCATTAGCCGTTCAGACTATAACTGGGAATATATTTTCAATAACAAGTTCAATAACATCGGGTATTATGAGTAGTGCATTAGTATTAATGTCTTATGCAGTAGGTGCTAAAAATGAAAAAAGATTTTTTAATTTAGTAAAAATATCAGCAGCTGTTGTTTTTATATTAAGCCTAATTGTTAATATTCCAGTATTTTTATATCCAAGGAGTATAGCTATGATATTTACAGACAATCATGAGTTAATTCAATTATTTGTTTATCCGGCAACTATTTATTCATTAGTATCACCGTTTATTTTTACAACAAATATTGTGTTATATGCGATGCAACCTGTAGGGCTTGAAAAATCAGCAACTATTATTTTTGCATTGCAACAGTTGATATTTTTTGCTCCATTACTTTATATTCTAAAGCCGTTTGGTTTTAATTATGCTATTTTAGCACAGCCAACAGCGGAAGTAATTGGTGGAATTATAACATTATTTATAATTCCAATATTTATTAAAAATGTTAAAAAAACATTTAGAGATAGTGAAATTTCAGAAATCACAAATAGTAGAGTTTCTTAAAGTCAATTAAAAAAGATAAAGTAGCATTTATTTGCAATACTATTCATTTATTGCTTTTATATATTTTTTCTTTGTTGATAGTATCAAAGATGATAAAATAATAGTTATACAAAGAGGTGTGAAATGATTAAAAAATCTATGTTTTATATTATATTATTAATATTTATTGCTATTATTTTTTCATCGTGTGATAGTAATAATAAAGAACAAGTTATTAAAAAAGATGAAAAAGTCATTATTGGTTTCTTAATGGATACTTTAAAAGAAGAAAGATGGCAAAGAGATCGAGATATATTTGTTGCAGAATCAGAAAAATTAGGTGCAGAAGTTTTAGTTATTGCTGCAAACGGAGATGATGAAAAACAAATAGAACAAGCTAAGTATTTATTAAATAAAGGTGTAGATATTTTAGTTGTAGTACCACATGATGCTGTTGTTGCAAAAAAAATAGTTGAAATGGCACATAGAGTTAATGTAAAAGTGGTTGCTTACGATAGAATGATTGAAGGAGATGTAGATTACTATATTTCATTTGATAATGAAAAAGTTGGTGAGCTTCAAGGAAATTATCTTGTTGAAAAGTTAAAAATTACAGAAGGAAATGTGGTGTATATTGGTGGTGCTAATACTGATAACAATGCTCATCAATTTCGAGATGGTGCTATTAGCGTATTAGATAATTATGATAAAATTAATATTTTATATGATGAATATACAGATGATTGGAAAACAAGTGTTGCACGAGAACATATGGAATCGGTATTAAATACAACTGATGAGAAAATTGATGCAGTAATTTGTGCAAATGATGCTATTGCAGGATCTATATATTCGCTATTTGCAGAAAAAAAGATGAAATCAATTTTAATAGGTCAAGATGCTGAAATATCTGCATGTCAAAGAATTGTTGAAGGTAAACAAACTATGACTGTTTATAAAGATGTTAGACTTCTTGCTAAAAATGCTGCTAAAATGGTTATTGATATTGTTAATAATAAAGAAATAAATGTGACTCAAGTAATCCAAAATGATTTTAAAGATGTTGAATCTATATTATTAGAGCCAATTGTTGTAGATAAGGATAATATGATGGAACTTATTATTAAAAGTGGTTTTCATAAATCTAGCGATGTATATAGAAACACTAATCCAGATGATAGACCTAACGATTAATAAAAATTGGAGGAATTTATGAAAAACAATAATTATATTGGAATTGTTATTGGATTTATAGTAATTGCATTTTTCATTTTTAATTCATTTCAGATAATTAATAGGGATTATAATGATTATACAAAAGATTATTCTAAAAGTTATATTTTAATAAAAAGAGAAAGCGATAATTATTTATGGAATAATATTGAAAAAGGTATTGCTGATAATTGTGAAATAAACAATATTGCTGTTCAAATATTGAATTCTGATAATACGGGTTTATTATCACAAAAAGAACTTTTCGAGATGGCAGTAACTGGAAATTCTAATGGAATTATTGTTAGTGGATATAATTCAAATGAAATGGAAGATCAATTAAGAAAAGCTAAAGATAAGGAAATCCCTATTGTTTTTATAAATGATGATGGAACAAGTGAGTTAAGGGATACTTATATTGGCCCTAATAATTATCAGATTGGTCAAAAATCAATTCAAGAAATATCTAAAAAATCAAATGAAATAAAGAATATATTAGTGATTGATGAATATAATTCGGAAAATAGAAATCTTTTAATTGATGGAATGATTAGTGAAATTAATAATAATGAAAATATAAATTTAACTGGAATAGTTTCAATAAATACAAGATTTAATTTTGAAAACAATTTAAGAAAAGAATTAAAATTACATCCTGAAATCAATGTAATAATTGGTACAGGAATTTATGATGGAATAAATATTGCGAAAGCAATTGTTAACATGAATAAAGTTGGCGAAGTATATATAATCGCATATGATAATTCAGAAATTACTATAGAATATATTCAAAAGGGAATTATTGCAGCAACACTTTTTACAGATGGATATTTGGTTGGAGAAGAAGCTGTAAACACTTTAAATTCAATCAATGAAGATAAGATTAGTTTGGATGTATTTTATGTTCCAACTACAATTTTAAATAAATATAATTTAAAAGCTTATTTGGATGGCGATTCTAATGAATAGAAAACATTCAATAAAACGAAGTTTATTTTTAATATCTATTTTAATAATAATTTCATTGGTTATAGGTAATTTGTTTTCATATATAAGCTATAGAAAATTCAATTCGATATCCAAAAAAGTAAATGAACGAGTTTATGAAATTAAAGACATGGTAAAAACTAATTCAAATATTGATACTGCTTTATCAAATTTTGCACTTTCAAAAGATACATCATATATGGATGTAATATTTAATAATTATCAGGATTTAAAAATTCTAATTAAAGAATATAAAAATGAAGTATATGATAGAAAATCTTGTTTATATTTAGAAAATATTGAATATATTCTTGATAATGAATATTATAATATATTAGAAAGTACTATTTGGTCTATTCGTGGTGTTAATGAGGATATGATCCAAAATAATTATTATGAATTTAAGAAATTAAATCAATATGTAAATATATATTTTGATCTTTTATTTGAAAAAGAACTTGATTATTCAAGGGAAATTATGTTAGATATGGATAAAATTTCATCTCAAATAAATTATAGAATTATAGTATTATTATTTATAAGTTTATTATTTATTTTTATTATTGGTATTTCGTATGGTAGAAGATTACTTGCAAATCTAAAAAAATTAACAGATGTTGCTGAAGAAGTATCTGGAGGGAATTTTAATGTTGAAAAAATTGAACTTAATTCAGATGATGAAACAGCACTTTTAGCAGAAGCATTTAATAAATTAATTGAAAATACAAAACTTTTGATTATTAAAATTAAAGAAAATGCAAATTTTGAAGTTATGCTTCATAAGGAAGAAAGTGAAAAAGCAAAAGTAGAAGTTCTTTTGAATCAGGCTAAATTAAAAGGTTTACAAGCTCAAATAAATCCGCATTTTTTATTTAATACACTAAATGTAATTGCAAAAACAGCAATTTTAGAGGATGCAGATGATACATGTATGTTGATTGAAAGTGTCTCAGATATGCTCAGATATAATCTTAAAAATATTGATACTGTTATTACAATAAATGAAGAGATAATAAATTTACAAAATTATATATTAATACAAAAAGCACGATTTGGCGAAAGAGTAAAATTTGAAATTGATATTGAAAATGAAGTTTTAAATTTTAAAATACCTTTTTTAACACTTCAACCAATAGTAGAAAACGCATTTATGCATGGAGTTGAAGATTTAGAAGAGGGCGGAATAATAAAAGTATATTCTGCAAATATTAAACATAAGAAATATTTAGTTGTTGAAGATAATGGCAACGGAATGGATGAAGATAAAATTAACAGTTTGCTTACTGATAATACTATTACAAGCCATTCAACTGGAATTGGTATAAGTAATGTTAAAAGAAGACTGGAGTTTTTTTATAATTCAACTGATACGATATTTATTGAAAGCCAAATAGGAGTTGGCACTAAAGTGCTTGTTAAATTAAAAGAAAACTTGGAGGTGAGAAATGTATAAAATATTAATTGTAGATGATGAGTTAATAGAAAGAAAAGGGCTTCAGAAAATAATTGAAAAAAAATTTAAAGAAACGGTTGAAATTCAATCGGCTTCCAATGGTAAAATGGCAATTGAAATGGCAAAACAATTTATACCGGATATAATTTTTATGGATATTAAAATGCCTGGTATGAGCGGAATCGACGCAATAAAAGAAATACGAAAAGATCAACTCAATGTGAATGTTGTTATAATTTCTGCTTTTGATTCTTTTAAATATGCTCAAGAAGCTATAAATGTTGGAGCGTATGAGTATTTATTAAAGCCTGTTAAAAGAGAAAAAATAATAAATTGTATTAATAGAATTATTAAGTTTTATGATGAAGAAAAAAGAAATCAAATAAAAAGAGAATTAATGGAAAATTCAAATGTAAAATCAATAAATTTGATTAAGGAAAATGTATTTGATTATATTATTAGAAATGAAATAGATAAAATAAGAAAAATTGATGATCTAAATATGAATATTATTAATTTAAAAAAAGGGGTATCAATTATTATTGAAATTCCAGAATTTGACAATCAAATTTCAATGTATATTCAAGACTATTTTGAAAAAAATTATAATAGGCATTTACTTAAGATTAAAAACAATTATTTTATGTTATTTATTGAAAGAAATAATGATTTATACAAAAATAGATTGAGAAATTTGTATAAAAACATATTGAAAAAATTTGATATTGAAATTAAGATGGTATTTAGTGAATATAATAAGATGGAAGAAATTAATAAAGTATATCAGAATAATTTAAGAAAGGTTTATTATTCAAAAAATATGGAAAATAAGAATATTTATCCTATAGAATTGGAAAATAAATTAATTGAAAAAGTTAATTTAAATATTTTAGAAGAAAGCATAAAAATTTTAGATGATATATTTACTTGGATTGATATTAATAT
>JAUCFZ010000042.1 GCA_030377915.1 Clostridiaceae bacterium HSG29 | reverse complement strand
ATATAAGAAAAGTTGATTTAGATTATATTGTAATGGAGAACAACAATATTGGTTATAAGATTAATACTTCAAAATCAACAATAGATGATATTATATTGATTGCTAAAGATGAAATGGTTTTGATTAATACAGTAATGGTTGTAAGAGAAGATGATATTAGTTTATTTGGTTTTTTTACTGAAGATGAACTTGATGTTTTTAATTTACTAAGAACGGTTTCAAATGTGGGTGCAAAAAGTGCGATTAGAATGTTATCTGGAATGCATTATATGGAAATTGTAAATATTATTAAAAACAATGATCATAAATCCTTAACGAAAGCAAAAGGTGTTGGTACTAAAACTGCAAAACGTATTATTATTGATTTGAATGAAAAAATGGATAAAAGATTTCCTGAAGTTAGTACAGTCTATGAAGTTAAAAAGCAAAATGCTATTAATCCAGACGCTATTGAAGCGTTAATGGCTTTAGGTTATTCGCAAAAGGAATCTGAAAATGTTTTAAATGAATTTGATAATAAAAATTTAAGTGTGGAAGAGCTAATTAAAAAAGCTTTAAGCTATTTTTAGGGGTTATTTATGGATGATAGATTTATTACACCAAAATTTAATGAAGAAGATTTAAAAACAGAAAAATCATTAAGACCAAAATCATTGAATGAATATGTTGGTCAAAGTAAAACAAAACAACAACTTGATATATTTATGAAAGCTGCAAAAATAAGACGTGAATCACTTGATCACGTTTTACTTTATGGGCCTCCTGGTCTTGGTAAAACAACTTTAAGTCATATTATTGCAAATGAAATGGGAGTTAATGTTAAAGTTACATCAGGTCCTGCTATTGAAAAAGCTGGAGATTTAGCTTCTGTATTAAATAAATTAAGACCGAATGATGTTTTATTTATTGATGAAATACATAGACTCAATATGAGTGTTGAAGAGGTTTTGTATCCTGCAATGGAAGATTATAATCTTGATATAATTATTGGAAAAGGTCCTGGAGCAAAGTCTGTAAGAATTGAACTACCAAAATTCACTTTAATTGGTGCTACTACTCGTGTTGGTGATTTAACATCACCTTTAAGAGATAGATTTGGGATGATTTGTAGATTAGAAATGTATTCTGATGAAGAATTGAATCAAATAGTATTAAGATCAAGTCATATTTTAGATGTTGAAATTAAAGAAAATGCTGCAATTGAAATTGCAAGGAGATCTAGAGGAACACCAAGAATTGCAAATAGACTTTTAAAGCGAATAAGAGATTATGCATTAGTTATTGGCGATGGAATAATTGATAAAAAAATTGCTATGGAAGCCCTTAGCATGCTTGAAATTGATAATGTTGGACTTGATAAAATTGATAGAAAAATATTAAAATCTATTATTTATAAATTTGGTGGAGGTCCTGTTGGTCTTAATACTTTATCTGCTTCGACAGGTGAGGAAATAACAACTATTCAGGATGTCTATGAACCATTTTTAATAAAAAACGGATTTATTCAAAGAACGCCAAGGGGAAGAACTATTACTGAACTTGGTAAAAAACATATTGAAAATAATGAATTTGGTGATTAAAATGTATAAGAAAATAATTATATTATTAGTTTTATTTAATTTAATGTCTTTTTCTTATGCAGAAGATATTGTAAAAATTGGTTTAGATTATAATAAAAATATTGATGAGGTAGTTATTTCTGCGGAAAACAATATTTATGCTAATTTAGAAAAATCTAAAATATTGGATTTTAGTTCTAATTTATTAAAAATATATAAAAATAACAAATTTCATTTGAAAATTAATCAAAAATTTGATACTTTAGAAGACGCTATAATAGTTAGAGATACAATTGGTAAAAATGCATATCTTCACTTTAATGGCTTATGGGAAGTTTATATAGGAAATTATAATACTTTAAGTGAAGCTCAAAAGTCTAATAATGGTTCTTATATAATAGTTTCATTAGATGATAAAAATTTAATTGTAAAAAACGCAAATGATGATATTATATTAATTTATAATTCGAATTTTGATATTTCTTTTGGGAGTGACTCAGTAATTAAATATAATAATACTAATTATAGAGGAGATTTTATTTTTAAAAGAAATATGAATAGCGATATAACTGTTATTAATGAATTATTAATTGAAAAGTATTTATATGGTGTTGTTTCTAAAGAAATGCCTGTAAGTTGGCCTATTGAGGCTTTAAAAGCTCAAGCTGTTGCAGCTAGAAATTTTACTTTTTCAAATATTGGAAAATATAATAATTTAGGTTTCGATTTAACTGATGATATAAATTCGCAGGTTTATGGTGGTTATGATGCTGAATCTGAAAACACAAATAAAGCTGTAGATGATACAATTGGTAAAATTTTAAAATCAAATGATAGTATTGTAGTTGCATATTATCATTCAAATAGCGGAGGACAAACTGAAAACGTTGAAAATGTGTGGCAATCAGAAGTACCGTATTTAATTGGAGTAGAAGATGAATTTTCTGAAAATGTTAATAATTCAACATGGAGTAAAAGTTATTTAGTGGGTGATATTTCAAATAAATTAACTGAAGCGGGTTACAATATTGGAGATATTTATGATATAAATGTTCTTTTAAGATCTCAAAATAATAGAATAATTGAGTTAGAATTTATTGGATCACGCGGTAGCATTATACTTGAGAAAGACAAAACTAGAAAAATATTTGGATATTTTGATATTAAAAGTATGTGGTTTGATGTAGTTAAAGATAATGAGATTTTATATGTAAATAATAAAAAATATTTAAAAGAACCTATTAATAAAATGAAGATTATAACTTCAGATGGAATCAAGAATATGGACAATTATTCTTCATATAATGTTTTTGATGGTAAAAATAAAAAAGAAATTAATGTAAAAATTAATGAATTTAAATTTGATGGAAAAGGATTTGGACATGGTGTTGGTATGAGCCAGTGGGGTGCAAATGTTATGGCAAATCGTGGATATAGTTATGAAGATATATTACTTCATTATTACACTGGAACATATTTAGATAGGAGAAATTAATGAACAAAAAAGATTTTCATTTTGATTTACCTGAGCATTTGATAGCACAAACACCTCTTGAAAATCGAACTTCTTCAAGACTTATGGTTTTGAATAAGGACACAGGAGAAACAAAAGATGAGGAATTTAAAAATTTAATAGAATATTTAAATGAAGGGGATACTTTGATTCTTAATAATAGTAGAGTATTACCGGCTAGAATATTTGGTATTAAAGATACTGGAGCAAAAGTGGAATTTTTGCTTTTAGAGGAAGTTGAAAAAGATACTTGGAATGTACTTGTAAAACCAGGGAAAAGAGCGAGAATAGGCGCTAAATTCACATTTGGTGATAATTTATTAAGAGGCGAAGTGATTGGTTATGCTGATCAAGGTATAAGAGTTGTAAAGTTTTCTGATTATGAAGGTTATTTTGTAGAAGTTCTTGAAAAAATAGGAACTATGCCACTTCCGCCATATATTCATGAAGAATTAAAAAATCAAGAAAGATATCAAACTGTATATTCAAAAACAAATGGATCTTCAGCTGCTCCAACAGCAGGTCTTCATTTTACAAGCGAATATATTGAAAAATTGAAAGAAAAAGGAATAAATGTTGGTTATGTAACTTTACATGTAGGTCTTGGTACTTTTAGACCTGTTGAAGTTGATAATATTTTAGATCATCAAATGCATTCTGAATATTATGAGCTTGATGAAGATACTGCAAATATGATAAATGAAACTAAAAAAAGAGGAAATAAAGTGTTTGCTGTTGGAACTACATCAACACGTACTTTAGAATCGGTTTTTAAGAAAAATGGTAAGATAGTTGCTGATAATGGTGAAACGGAAATATTTATATATCCTGGAAAAAAATTAAATGTTATTGACGGTTTAATAACAAATTTTCATTTGCCTGAATCTACGCTTATTATGCTTGTTAGTGCACTTTCAACAAGAGAATTTGTTTTAAATGCGTATAATGAAGCTATTAAACTTGAGTATAGATTTTTTTCTTTTGGCGATGCAATGTTAATTAAATAGATTTGGAGGAAATAATGGCAATAAAATATGAATTAATTAAAGAGTGTAAGCAGAGTGGAGCAAGATTAGGTAAAATTACAACACCTCATGGTGAAATAGAAACTCCAATATTTATGCCTGTTGGTACTAAAGCGACAGTAAAAGCAATGACACCAGAGGAATTAAAAGAAATAGAAACACAAATATTATTAAGTAATACTTTTCATTTATATTTAAGACCTGGTCATGAATTAATTGAAAAAGCTGGTGGCCTTCATAAATTTATGAATTGGGATGGACCAATACTTACTGATAGTGGTGGATTTCAGGTTTTTTCTTTAGATAAATTAAGAAAAATTACTGAAGAGGGTGTTGAATTCAGATCTTTTGTAGATGGATCTAAACATTTTTTCACTCCTGAAAAATCAATGGAAGTTCAAAACGCATTAGGGTCTGATATAATGATGACTTTTGATGAGTGTCCTCCATATCCTGCTGATAAAGAATATGTAAGAAAGTCATTGGAAATGACAACAAGATGGGCGAAGCGTTCTAAAGATGCTCATAAAAATCCTGATACTCAAGCATTATTTGGTATAATCCAAGGTGGAATGTTTAGAGATTTGCGTGAACAAAGTGCAAAAGAATTAATCGAACTTGATTTTCCTGGCTATGCAATTGGCGGACTTAGTGTTGGTGAACCGAAGGATTTAATGATTGAAGTTTTAAAATATACTACTCCAATGATGCCTAAAGATAAGCCAAGATATTTGATGGGCGTTGGTACACCAGATTATATTTTTGAAGCTGCTATTAGTGGAATAGATATGTTTGACTGTGTTTTACCTACAAGAATTGCTAGAAATGGTACTGCAATGACAAGTAGTGGAAGAATTAATTTAAAAAACGCTAAATTTTTTGATGATTTTACTCCTCTTGATGAAGAATGTGATTGCTATGCATGTAGAAATTATACAAAATCATATATAAGACATTTAGTTAAAGAAAATGAGATTTTAGGTGCCAGATTATTAACGATTCATAATTTGAATTTTCTTTTAAAATTATCTGAAAATATTAGAGAAGCTATTAAAAATGATAGATTATTGGATTATAAAGAAGAATTTTATAAAAAATATGGATATATTAAATAAAAAAATGTATAATTGACTAGTAGTGAATGAAATAGTATTAAAGGAGGGAATTCTATGCAAGGTAGTGCACTTTTTACTTTTGCAATATACGGTGGTATAATAGCGATGTTTTATTTTTTCTTTATTAGACCTCAAAATAAGCAAAAGAAAGAAATTGAATTAATGAGAAATAGTATTCAAAAGGGTGATGAAATTGTTACCATCGGTGGGATTAATGCAAAGGTTGTAAATGTTGAAGGCGACAATATAATCGTTGAAGTTAAGCCTAATGATACAAAAATGAATATTAAGAAATGGGCAGTTAGACAGTTAGTTGAAAAATAAAATTTCCTTTATTCGAATCACATATTGTGGTATAATTACTTAGTAATAAGTGAGGAGAGTGATTATTATGAAGCATATTAGAACTATAAAAATTGGATCTAATCATATTATTAGTTCGACAAGTGGTTGTGGAGAATGTCAAACATCTTGCCAATCTGCTTGTAAGACATCTTGTACTGTTGGTAATCAAGGATGTGAACAAAATAAATAAGCAGCATATGCTGCTTTTTTTATGGTTTAGGGAAGTGTATTGCAAATTATAATAAGTGATAAATACACTGAAAGTATCAAATGGAATGCAATTCTCCATCTAGAACATTTCGCAGGAATTTTTTAGATGGTTTAGAGAAGTGTATTCTGCAATTATACTAATTGCATTTAATTTGCAATTTGTATAATCGTAGAATCAAAATTTATAAAATTAAAAGATTTTATTAGAAAGGAAATATAATGATTCATAAGTATGAAAAAAATGGATTGAAAATTGTCTTGGATGTAAATAGTGATTCAATTCACGTAGTTGATGATATTGTTTATGACATTTTAGATTTTTATCCAAATCCAGATAGAGAAGAAATAAATTTAGAATTAAAAAATAAGTATTCTGAAGATGAAATTAATGAAGCTATTAATGATATTGAAGACTTAATTTCTCAAAAGCAATTATTTGCAAAAACATTTAGTGCGGGTGAATATGAGTTATATAATAAGCCTGTAGTTAAAGCTATGTGTTTGCATGTTGCTCATGATTGTAATATTAGATGTAAATATTGTTTTGCATCACAAGGAGATTTTCAAAGAAATAGAGAGATTATGTCATTGGAAGTTGGAAAACGATCGATGGAATATTTAGCTGAAAATTCAGGTAATCATTATAACCTTGAAGTTGATTTTTTTGGTGGAGAACCATTAATGAACTTTGATGTTGTTAAAGAACTTGTTTTTTATGGTAGAGAATTAGAAAAAAAATATAATAATAAAAAGAATTTTAGATATACAATTACAACAAATGGGACTTTATTAAATGATGAAATATCAGAGTTTTTAAATGAATATATGGATAATGTTGTTTTGAGTATTGATGGAAGAAAAGAAGTGAATGATGAATTTAGAATTTATCAAAGTGGAAAAGGTACATATGAAAAAATTGTTCCTAATTTTAAAAAGGTAATTGATAAAAGAGATAAACTTTATTATGTTAGAGGAACGTTTACTAGAAAAAATCTTGATTTTTCAAATGATATTTTCCATCTTGCAGATTTAGGATTTGAAAGTTTATCAATTGAACCTGTTGTAACAGATCCTAGAGAAGATTATGCTCTTAAAGAAGAAGACTTAGACGTTATTTTTAAAGAATATGATAAAGTTGCAGATGAGTATGTAAAAAGAAAATTAGCGAATGATGATAAGAAATTTGATTTTTTCCATTTTGCTCTTGATCTTGATAATAGTCCATGTTTTTTAAAGAAAGTAAGAGGATGTGGAGCTGGTCTTGAATATATTGCAGTTACTCCAAATGGAGATATTTATCCATGTCATCAATTTGTTGAAAAAGATGAATTTATTATGGGTAATGTATTTACAGGTATAAAAAATCCTGATATTGCAGAGTTCTTTAAAAAATCAAGTATTTTAACAAAAGAAGGCTGTGATACTTGTTGGGCTAAGTATTATTGTAGTGGTGGATGTCATGCAAATGCATATAATGCAAATGGTGATATTGATAAACCTTATAAACTTGGATGTGCAATGGAAAAAAATAGAGTTGAAAATGCTATTTATATACAAGCTAAATTAGCTATGGAGAAACCTGATGAAGAAAAATTATTTAGACTATAAACCAGAAATTCATAAATCTTGTTTTATTGCTGAAACTGCTGACGTTATTGGGAAAGTTAGAATTTCAGAGAATTCAAGTGTATGGTATAAATCAGTTTTACGTGGAGATGTCGATTATATTGAAATTGGTAAAAACTCTAATATTCAAGATAATTGTGTTTTACACTCTGATACTGGAATAAAAACTATTATAGGAAATAATGTAACTATAGGACATGGTGCTATTGTGCATTCGTGTACTATTGATGATAATGTTTTAATTGGAATGGGAGCAATTATACTTCCAAATGTAAAAATAAATAAGGATGTTATTATTGGAGCAGGAAGTTTGGTTCCGCCAGGAAAAGAGATTCCAAGTAATTCTTTAGTTGTTGGAAATCCTGGAAGGGTTGTTAGGATGCTAACACAAAAAGAGATAGATGACATTGGAAAATTGTCTGTTCATTATGTAGAACTTGCAAATGAACATAAATAGGAGGAGATTAGGGTGAAAAGAAGAAACAATGAATTAATATTTTTTCTAATAATTGCAGTAATTGCATTTACGGCGTTTGTTTCTGTATATGGTTTAAATCTTGGAAGTTATGAAGTTAAACCTATTTCAGAATCAATAAAGTTAGGATTAGATATTGAAGGTGGAGTAGTAGTAGTTTATGAAGCTGAAACAGATGAAACTGGAACTGATTTATTAAAAACTATGAATCAAGTAAAATCTGTAATGAGTAATAGAATTGATGAATTTGGATTAACTGAACCTAATATTACTATTCAAGGTGAAAATAGAATTAGAATTGAGCTTCCAGGAGTGGCAGATACTCAAGAAGCTTTAGAAATCATTGGTAAAACAGCTCAACTTGAATTTTTAAGTGTTGTTTATAATACTGATAGTGAAAAAAGCCCTTTTGCTATGGCTGGAATGATGAAAGAAGAATTTGATTATGAAGAAGTTATTACTGGAAATGATGTAAAAGATTCTTTCCTTTCAAAAGATGAATATGGTAAACCTGCAGTTGGATTAGAATTAAATGATTCAGGAACAAAAGCTTTCTTTGAAGCAACTAAAAAAGGTGGGCAAATTGCAATTTTACTTGATGGAAAAGTTATTTCTGCACCAAGTGTAAATGACCCGATTCCGGATGGAAAAGCAATAATTTCAGGATCATTTACAAATGATGAAGCTTCTCAATTAGCATCATTAATTAGAGCAGGTGCTTTACCAGTTCAAATGAATGAAATTCAAACTTCAGTAATTGGACCGACTTTAGGTTTAGATGCAATGAATAAAAGTGTTTCTGCCGCAAAAATTGGTATGTTATTAATTGTTTTATTCTTAATTGCATATTATAAACTTCCTGGATTAGTTGCAAGTATATCATTGATGTTTTATGCATCAATTGTTATGTTAATAATGGTTGCTTTCGGCGCTACATTAACATTACCTGGTATTGCTGGATTAGTTCTTTCAGTAGGTATGGCTGTAGATGCTAATGTAATTATTTTTGAAAGATTAAAAGAAGAATTAAGAAATGGTAAAACTGTTAGATCTTCAATTAATTTTGCTTTTCATAGAGCAATGAAAACAATTTTAGATGCAAATATTACTACACTTATCGCTGGTATTGTTTTATTTAATTTTGGTCAAGGTCCTATTAAAGGATTTGCTGTTACATTAATGATAGGTATTCTTGTAAGTATGTTTACTGCAATAGTTGTTACTAAAGCGGTTATGATTAATGGACTTGCATTTAAGGGATTTGGCAAAAAAGGATTATATAGAGCATAAGGAGGAAAGATAATGAATATAGCGAATAATTATAAAAAATGGTTTATTATATCAATTTTAATCATTGCTGTTGGTCTTGTATTTGCTCTAGTTAATGGGTTAAATATTGGAATTGATTTTACAGGTGGTACAATGATTCAATTTGATTTAGGTAAAACTGTTGAATTAAATGAAATAGCAAGTACGATAGAAGAATTTGATTTAAATGAAGAAATAATACATGCAGGTGATAATAATAATGAAATTATTATTAGAACAAAGAAATCTCTGTCTAATGATGAGAGAGTTGAAATTTCTAATAAATTTAAAGAAAAATATGATGCAGAGTTTTTAGGAGCTTATCAATTTAGTCCTTCTGTTGGTAACGAAATCAAAGAAAAAGCTTTAGTGGCAATATTGTTTGCATCTCTTGGAATGTTAGTTTATATTACTTTCAGATTTGAATTGATTTATGGACTTGCTGCAATTATTGCGTTAATACATGACGTATTAGTTGTTTTAGCAATATATGCAATTTTCAATATTCCAGTTAATTCTTCATTTATAGCTGCAATTTTGACTATTGTTGGATATTCAATAAATGATACAATTGTAGTTTTTGATAGAGTAAGAGAAAATGTAAGAAGAATGAAAAGAGAAGATAATTTTACAATTGCTAATGTAAGTATTAATCAAACAATTTTAAGATCAATATTTACTTCAGTTACAACTTTATTAGTAATCGGAAGTTTATTTGTTTATGGTACGCCTGCGGTTAAAGAATTTGCTACTCCTTTATTAGCTGGTGTAATGGCAGGAACTTATTCTTCAATATTTATTGCTTCTCCAATTTGGGCTATTTTAAAAACTAATAAAGCAAAATAATTTAATGTAAAAATATAAAACTGAGGTAGAAATATCTCAGTTTTTTTTGATTTTTATAAATATTTAGCTTATAATATATATATATTGAATTGAAAAAATAGGAGTGATAAAATGCAGTTAACAGTTATATTTTCGTTGTTGTTTGCAGTAGTAATAGCAATTTTTGCTGGACTTAATTCAAAAGTGGTTGAAGTAAATTTATTATTTATTAAACCAGAAATGTCACAAGCAATAGTTATTTTGATTTCTGCGATATTTGGTGCAGCATTAATGTATTTATTAAATTTTGTAAAATCAATAAAAAAATCAGGTGAAATTAGAGTGTTAAAAAAAGCTAATACAAAGCTTGAGCAAGAAAAAAGTGATTTAAATAATAAAATTAATAAAAAAAATGAAGAAACAAATGAAATTAAGCAGAATGATGATTTAGAAGAACAAGAAAAAAATATAGAATAGGTGAAAAAATGCTAAAGAAAAAGTGGATTAATAAAATGAAATTTAATAATGATAGTGATAAGACCACAATGATTTCTGATAAATTAGAAATCCCTTTTTTAACTGCAAAGATTCTTTTAAGTAGAGGATATGATACTGTGGATTTAGCTGAAAAATTCATAAATCCAGATATTAAGGATCTAAACGATCCTTTTTTATTTGTAGATATGGAAAAGATAGTTAATAGGATTGGAAAAGCTATTAGTAATAATGAAAAAATATGGATTTATGGAGATTATGATGTTGATGGAATTACATCTGTTTCAATATTGATTAATTATTTTAAATCAGTTGGTTATGATGTTAATTACTATATTCCGAATAGACAAAATGAGGGATATGGAATTGGTAAAACAGGAATTGATTATATTTTTAATAAGCAAGGTAATTTAATAATTTCTGTAGATTGTGGAATCACTGCTAATGAAATGGTAGATTATTCTAATCAGCTTAATATGGATATTATTATTACTGATCATCATACATGTGGTGATGTTCTTCCAAATGCATATGGAATACTTAATCCTAAAGTATCTTATGATACATATCCGTATGATATGTTAGCAGGAGTTGGAATTGCTTTTAAACTAATTCAGGCTTTATCAAAAGAAACATTTAAAGAAATATATATGAAATATATTGATATAACAGCTTTTGGTACAATAGCAGATATTGCACCTTTAGATAAAGAAAATCATATAATTACAAGATTAGGTCTCGAAAAACTTAAAAATACTGAAAATTTGGGAATGAAAGCTTTGATTGAACTTTCTGAGTTAAATGATAAAGAGATTACTGCTGGAATTGTAGGTTTTAGACTTGCTCCTCAAATAAATGCTGCTGGAAGATTAGGCGATGCTGATTTAGCGGTAAAACTTCTTACTAGCTCTGATAAAGAGGAAGTTTATTTAATTGCTGAAAAGCTTAAAAATTTAAATGAACAAAGAAAAATGATTGAAAAAGCAATATTTGTTAAATCAAAAAAATATATTGAAAATAATATAGATTTAGATAATGAGAGTGTAATTGTTGTGTTTGGTGAACAATGGCATTCTGGTGTTATCGGAATAGTTGCATCTAGAATTGTTGAAAAATATGGAAAACCAGCAATAGTACTTACAAGAGAAGATGATTATGTTAAAGGCTCTGCTAGAAGTGTTGGAAGTTTCAATATATATAAAGCAATTAAGGCATGCGAAGAATTTCTTATTGGTTTTGGTGGACACAAAATGGCTGCTGGACTTAGTTTAAATGAGGAAAATGTTATTAATTTCAGAAAATCAATTAATGAATATGTTAATAATAATGTAGATTTAGAAAAATTGATTCCAACAATAAATTATGAAGGTGATATATCAGGTGATGATATTACATTGGGTACAATAAATTCACTCGATTATTTAAAACCTTTTGGGGTTGGAAATCCTAAACCTTCTTTTAGAATAAATAATTGTGAGATTATTAATTTTAAAGCTATAGGTTCTGATAAAAGTCATCTGAAATTAATTATTAATAAAAATGAAATGAATTTTGATACAATAGGATTTGGATTTGGTTATTTAAGTGATAAAATAGGAAATAAAGATAAAATTGATATGTTAGCAAATTTAGATATTAATGAATATAATGGTCTTGTT
>JAUCFZ010000041.1 GCA_030377915.1 Clostridiaceae bacterium HSG29 | reverse complement strand
GTTGCACGAACTGGGGAAGAAACAACTTTAATTAGAAATAATAATATTGGAATTTTTTCAAAAGATTTATATATTTTAGGAAAAGATGAATTATCAATTAATTGTATTCCTATAAAATATTTTGGTGTATTTATTGGGATGATATATATGGAAAAAGAAAGCAATGATGGATTTGACGAAAAAGCAATAGAATTTATAAAAAATATTTCTCCAATATTACTTTCAAAAATAGAGATAATTCAAAATGTAAATGTTAAGAAAATATTTCTTCATGAAGAAGTGGAATCGCTACTTACTGAAAGAGAAATTGAAGTATTAAGTTTGGTGGCTGAAGGGATGTCAAATTCAGCAATTAGTAAAGAGTTATTTATTGCATTAGGAACTGTAAAAAATCATTTAAGTAATATTTATTCAAAATTGGAAGTAGATAGTAGAATAAAAGCAGTAATAAAGGCAAATGATATGAATATAATTAGTGTTTAATTGAAATTTTTTAGAAAATGTAACTTTTAGCACATGTAAAATATTAATTAATATATATAATTTTAATATGAAGAGGAGCATAAAATGTGTGCATGGAGGTTAATCATGAGTCCGATGATAGGTGAAATTAAATTGTTTCCATTTGATGATATTCCAGAGGGGTGGATGCGATGCAGTGGACAGCAATTGCATGTAAAAGATTATTCAAGGCTGTATATGTTGATTGGAACAAAATTTGGAAAAGTAGAGGATACTGAATTTAAACTACCGGATTTAAATGATGCGGCTCCAAACAATTTAGTATATTGTATAGCAATAAAAGGAGATTTACCGGTGATTCATTCATTAAAAAATAAAGGAATAAATAAAAATCGTCTGCATTAAAACAGATGATTTTTATTTGTGTAAAGTTAACAATAAATACAAAATATTATTGATACTTCCGTTTATAAGGAATATACTATTAGAAAGACGAGTAATATAGGAAGTTTTATTATGGGAGGGAAGTTTATGAAAAAAAGTAATGTAAAAATCAGTCTGTTAATAGTATTAATGTTGGTCTTAACGACATTTTTTAATGTAGCTATTGCAGATAGTGCGGATACGACAATTACAATTTTACAAACGGCAGATATGCACGGACGTATTTATGCACATGATTATGCAACTGATTCATCTGATTCTGATGCTGGACTTGCAAAAATAGAAACGCTTATTAAAGTTGAAAAAGCGAAGAACCCAGATGCATTATTAATTGACTGTGGAGATACTGTGCAAGATAATAGTGCAGAGTTATTTAATGATTTGCCAGTACATCCAATGATTCAAGCTTTAAATGAAATGGGCTATGATATTTGGTCGTTAGGAAATCATGAGTTTAACTTTGAAAAATCATTCTTAGATAGAAATATTGCAGCATTCGAAGGAACTGTAGTTTCTGCAAATATTTATAAAACTGGAACAGATGAAAGATTTGTTGATGGATATAAAATATTTGATGTTAATGGTGTTAAAGTAGCAGTTATAGGTATGGTACCACCTAATATTCCACTTTGGGAAGCAAGTGCTCCAAGTCACTTTGCAGGTTTGGAATTTAAAGATGTAGCAGAAGAAACTGAAAAAGTAATAGGTGAATTAGAAGGTAAATATGATGTTCTAGTTGGAGCGTATCATATTGGTCCAGATGGAGAACACGGATATGAAGGTATGGAATATCTTGCTGAAAATTTCCCAGAGTTTGATGTAATTTTTGGTGGACATGCTCACTCTAAATATCAAAAAGAAGTGAATGGTGTACAATTAATAGAACCTGGAAAATATGGTTGGGCTTTAGCAAAAGCTGATATTCAAGTTGTAAAAAATGGTGAAGAGTATGATGTTGTATCAGTAATTACTGAAAATATTGAGACTAAACCTGTTGAAGGAGATGCTGGAATTCTTGATACTTTTAAATTTGTTCATGACCAATCTGTATCGGATGCAAATACAGTTGTTGGAACAATTTCTAATGATTTTATTTTGATGCCTGATTACATTACAGGAGAGGCTGCAATTTCTACAATGCCAACTTCACAGATTAAAGATACTTCTGTAATTGATTTGATAAATGAAGTTCAGATGTTTTATTCAAGTTCGGATATAGGATCGGCAGCATTATTTAATTTTGGATCTAATCTTCTTGAAGGTGAATTTAAGAAAAAAGATGTTGCATATATTTACAAATATCCAAATACTTTAGTTGGTGTTAATATTACTGGTGAAAATTTATTGAAATATATGGAATGGTCAGCTGGATATTATAATACTACTAAACCTGGTGATGTTACTGTATCATTTAATAAAGACATTAGAGGATACAACTATGATATGTTCTCAGGAGTAGATTATGAAATTAATTTATTAAAAGAGGTTGGAAATAGAGTTGAAAATGTTATTTATAATGGTGAAGCAATAGATCCTAATAAAGTGTATAAATTATCACTTAATAATTATAGATTTGGAACTTTAATGGGTCTTGGTCTTGTAACAATGGATGATAAATATTATGATTCATACGAATTATATCAGGATGCTGGAAGAATTAGAGATTTAATTATTAAATATACAGTTGAAGAAAAACAAGGTAATTTAGCACCAACAGTTGATAATAACTGGAAAATTACAAACTTTGATTTTAACAATCCATATAAAGATTCAGTATTTGCATTAGTTAAAAGCGGAGATGTTTTAATTCCTACTAGTGAAGATGGAAGAACTAGCAATGTCGAAGCATTAAATTTATTTAAATTAAAAGATGAAAAAATAATAGATTTAAATTATTACACAGTTAAAACTGGTGATGTTCTTTGGAAAATTGCTAAAAATTATGGTATGACATGGACAGATTTATCTCAAATGAATGGACTTAGTAATCCTAATTTGATTTTCCCATCTCAACAAATAATAGTGCCACAATAAAAGGTATTTAAAAAGCAGCTTATAAAGCTGCTTTTTTGTATATTATACAAGCCATTAATGCAGTAAAAGGAACTGTTAAAACTATTCCGGTACTTCCTGCAAGACCTTGAATGATTTCAGCTGATACAAAAGGGAGATTGATTAATTGATAATAACTCATATTATAACCCCACATCATAAGCATTACTGTTAAAGAACCACCCATAAATGCTAGGATAAGTGTATTTGCCATTGTACCCATAATATCTTTTCCAATATTCATTCCTGAATTAAAAAGCTTATTTGATGAAATACTATTATCTAGCTTATAAATTTCATACATAGATGAAGAAATTGACATTGCTACATCCATAATTGCTCCCATTGAAGCAATTAATATTGATGAAAACATTAATCCCTTAATTTGAATATTATAATCCATAGCTACATAAACAAGTTCTTTTCCTTTTTCAAGATTAATTCCCGATAAATGTGTAAGTTTGCTGAATACATATGATATTATTCCAGCAACAAGAATTCCTGAAATTGTTCCTAAAATTGCGACAAGCATTTTTTTTTCGAATCCTCCAATTAATAGAAAAGAAACAATGCTAGTTATACTTACTGCTACGATTGAAAGCATAACAGGATTATAACCTTTGAAAAACAAAGGAACCATTATGAAAATGAAGATAGTTGCAGTAAAGATTAATGCAATTAAAGAATTTAGCCCCTGACTGCCACCGAATTTAATTAAAAGAATCGCAAATATTAATGCAAGGAAATATAAATCCACCAACCATACACAATCTACTTTTTTGTGATAAAACACCTACAATTAAACCCGCTCCAAGAGAAATCATTATTGGCGCAAACATCGAGCCCGGCCCTTTATCACTTAAAAATATAAATGATGGTTTAACTATAATTAATGCTAATAAACTTACTGAAATTAATGGTAATATATATCCTCCCACTTTTTTTTGTTTATACGACCTACCAAGAGTAAATCCTTTTTCAAGAAATTTAGTACCATAAAAAATTCCAGCTGCAAAACCAAATAACCCTACAATTGCATTTAAATCTCCACCTGCTATTCTTAAAACCAGTCTTAATGGACAACCTAAAAATACTAATGCTCCTATCATTACAAAACAAGATATTACAAATCTTAATAGCGGTGAAGAACCGCCTGTAGTTTTAAATTCACCACTTAATTTCGAAATAATAAATGCCCCTAGAATAAATCCAATTATTTCAGGTCTTATATACTGTACAATTGACGCTCTGTGAAATCCTAGTGATCCTGCAATATCTCTTATAAAACACGCAACACAAATCCCCATATTCGTTGGATTTCCCATAATAACTAATAAGACACTTAAAATTCCAACGATCATTCCTGTAACAATCATCCCTTTTTTATTATTCATAAACACCCCTTTATTGTTTTTCTAATCCATTAGAAGATTAACATACTTTTATTTTAAATACTATACTTCATAGATTTCATTATTTTATGAATAATACATATCTATAAGAATTCTCTATCTAAAAAAATAGACATACTTTTTTCAATATCATATAATACGTATAAAAGGAGTGAGAATATATGAATTCAGATTACTTAAATAGTTTAATTTACATTGTAGAATATAAAAGTTTTTCAAGAGCGGCTGATAAACTCTTTATTACTCAGCCAACAATATCTAACCATATCAATAAACTTGAAAACGAACTAAATACAACTTTACTTATAAGAAATAAAAAAGAAGTAAAACTAACTTTTGAAGGAGAAATAATTTATAATTATGCTCTAAATGCACTTCAAATGGAAAAAAATATAAAAGAAAAGTTAAATGTGTTCAATCAAGATATTTCTGGAAATCTTGAAATTGCATCTAGTTCAATACCCGAGCGTTATTATTTATTAAATGAAATAAATGAGTTTCACAATAAATATCCTAATGTTAAGTTCACTTTAAAAAAATATGATAGCTGTGAAATCATCAATCTTTTACTTAAACAAAAAATAAACTTTGGAATTGTAGGCACACGACTTATTAATCCAGATTTAGAATATATAAAACTTATAAATGATGAGATAGTACTTGTAGGAAGTAAAGAATTTTTCAATGAAACAGATTTAATTTCATTAGATAATTTATTTGATTATGATTTTATTTCACGTGAGAAAGGTTCGGGGACAAGAAAAGAGGTTGAACTTTTCTTTTCAAATAACAATTTTAATTACAATAAATTAAATATTATATTTGAAATTGAAGACAATAATTGTATTTTAGATCTCCTAGGCAAAAATAATTATTTAGCTTTTTTATCAAAAAAAGTCTTTGAAAAAAACAAAAGAAAATTTAAAAAAATTGATTTTGAGAAAAAAATTCACAGAGAATTCTTTTTTGTTTACAATAAAAGAAGAGTTATTTCACCACTAGCTAAAAAATTTAAACATTTTATTATTGATAATGAAAAATCACTCTAATTTTTTTAATAGAGTGATTTTTATATTATCAGTTTAAGCACCTAAATATGCCTTTTTAACATTTTCATCATTTAAAAGTTCTTTTCCTTTACCTTCTAAAACAATTTTTCCTGTTTCCATTACATATGCATAATCAGATATTTCTAAAGCTACTTTTGCATTTTGCTCAATTAATAAAATAGTAACTCCTAAAGAATTGATTTTTTTAATAATTTCAAAAATATCTTTTACAATAAGTGGTGCAAGACCAAGAGATGGTTCATCCATAAGTAGAAGTTCAGGTTTACTCATTAATGCTCTTGCAACCGCAAGCATTTGCTGTTCTCCACCCGACATTGTTCCAGCTAACTGCTCTTTTCTTTCTAAAAGTCGAGGAAAAAGTTCATATACCCATTTTATATCTTCTTTTACTTTATCATTGTCTTTTCTTAAATAAGCACCTAAAATAAGATTTTCTTCAACAGTCAAATTTGTAAAAACGTGACGTCCTTCAGGTACAAGAACAAGACCATTTTTTACTAATTCTCTAGTTTTTTCATAAGTAATATCTTTATCTTTATAAGTAATAGAACCTTCTTTGGGTTTCTCAAGACTCATTATTGCTCTTAAAGTAGTACTTTTACCAGCACCATTAGCACCAATAAGACTAACAACACTACCTTTTTCAACTTCTATTGAAATACCTTTAATTGCATGAATTCCACCATAATAAACATGTATATCGTTAAGCTTAATCATTCGTCCACCCCTAAATATGCTTCAATAACTTTCGGATTGTTTTGTATTTCTTCAGGATTTCCTTCAGCAATATTTACACCATAGTCAAGTACATATATTTTCTCGCAAACACCCATTATTACTTGCATATGATGTTCTATCATTAAAATCGATAAATCAAATGCATCTCTAATTTCTTTTACAAATTCCATAAGCTCTATTGATTCCTGCGGATTCATCCCAGCAGCGGGTTCATCTAATAGAAGAAGTTTTGGTTCTGTAGCAAGTGCACGAGCAATTTCAAGCTTTCTTTGTTTTCCATAAGGAAGAGAACTTGCTTTATCATCTTTGTATTCTAATAATCCTGTTTGTTCAAGTAATTGAAGCGATTTTTTTAAAATATGCTCTTCTTTTTCTCTATAATCTGGAGTTCTAAAAATTGACGACATAATATTTGATTTAAGTCTTAAATGATTTGCAATCATTACATTATCAAGAACTGTTAAATCTTTAAAAAGTCTAATATTTTGAAATGTTCTAGCTATTCCATTTTTAGTTATTAAATGAGATTTCATTCCAGTAATATCTATTTTATCAAATACAATATTCCCTGTTGTTGGAGTATATACTCCAGTAATCATATTGAAAATTGTAGTTTTTCCAGCTCCGTTTGGTCCAATTAAACCCACAATTCCATTTGTTGGTATATTTAAACTTAATTCAGAAACAGCAGTCAAACCGCCAAATTTCATTGTGATACTATCCGTTCTTAAAATTGACATGACTACGCCTCCTTCTTTTTAAATTTATTCAATTTACTTTTTAAAAATTCAAGTGTTATTTCATCTTGCCCCATTAATCCATGTTGATAATATAATATTACTATCATAAGTAGAAGTGAGAAAAGAACCATTCTCATGCCTGGTACGGAATGAATAACCATAAAACCTAAATCTATTGGTCCATCAAGGAATCTTAACCATTCCATTGAAATAGTAACAATTATAGCAGATACTATTGTACCTGAAATACTTCCAATTTCACCAAGTACAACAATAAGAAGTATATTGAAAGTCATTAAGAATCTAAACATTAATGGATCTATAGTTCCCATTAAATGTGCTAATAATGCTCCGCCGACACCAGCAAAAAATGATCCTATAGTAAAAGCTAATAATTTATGTTTAAATAAATCAATACCCATAGATTCAGCCGCTATTTCATCTTCTCTAATTGCCATAAATGCTTTTCCATAACTTGATCTTCTAAGTGAAAACATAAATATAATAGTTAAAATTGCAATTGTCCAAGTATATCCTGTATTTGTATAAGAAGGTAATCCTTTTAAACCAAGCGCTCCATTTGTTAAAGATTGCGTATTAGTAAAAATTACACGAATTATTTCTCCAAAGCCTAATGTTGCTATTGCTAAATAATCATCTTTAAGTCTTAATATTGGAGCAGCTAATATTGCACCTACAATTGCTGCCACAAAACCACCAATAATAATTGCTGGTAAAAATCCAATTTCAACATTTGCTAAAATTGGAACAATTGGTTTAACAAAGAAATTAACACTCTTTTGAGCAGGCGACATAGTTAAAAGAGCACTTGCATATGCACCTACTGCCATAAATCCTGCATGACCTAAAGAAAATAATCCTGTAAAACCATTTATTAAATTTAAACTTAATCCTAAAATAATATAAATACCAGCTAAATTAAGAATTCTTAATGAATATCTACCTAAAGTTGCATTTAAAATTGCCAAAACAATTCCAGTTACTACTATGAGTCCAATTTTAATTAAATTATTTTTATTCAACATAATTACACCTTCTCCGTAACATTTTTACCAAGTAAACCATCTGGTTTAAATAATAAAATTGCTATTAATAAAATAAATGCAAATGCATCACGGTACCCTGTTAAAGAAGGTAAAAATGCAATAATCATAATTTCAGACATACCAAGTAAAAAGCCGCCCAATACAGCTCCTTTAATATTTCCTATACCGCCAATAACAGCGGCTATAAATGCTTTTAAACCAGGCATTAAGCCTAAAAGCGGTATTAAGTTAGGATATTTTATTCCCCACATAACGCCACCAACTGCAGCAAGCATTGAACCCATTCCAAACGTAATTGAAATAATGTTGTCAACGTTAATTCCCATAAGTCTTGCAGCTTCGTAATCCTTTGACACAGCTCTCATTGCCATTCCTGTTTTTGTTTTATTAACAATATAAAGTAAAACAATAAGTGCAACAACAGTAATTACTGGTATAAAAAAGTTAGCTCTTGGAATTGATATAGAACCAATATGTGAAACATGATTAAAAAATTCTGGAATTGGAAAAGCTTTTGGTCTTCCACCAAAAATTACAATTGAAAGATTTTCAATTAAATAAGATGCCCCAATTGCAGAAATCATTACTGAAATTCTAGGTGAATTTCTAAGTGGGCGATAAGCTAATCTTTCAACTAATATACCCAAAGCGCCTGTTAATAGGATTGCTACTACTACTGCAACTCCCCAAGGCATAAAAAACATTGTTACGCCGTAAAACATAACATATGTAGCAATCATAAAAATATCTCCATGAGCAAAATTTATAAGTCTTAAAATACCATATACCATAGTATATCCTATTGCAATAAGAGCATATAAACTGCCAAGAGCTATTCCATTACTTAAATGTTGTAAAAATATTTCATATGACATATATGAATCCTCCAAATCAATCAAAAATGATGCAGATACCCTATAAGGATATCTGCAAAATTGATTTTTATTTTAGTTTGGTGCTATTGTAGTTAAATATTCAAATTCACCATTATTGATAGTTTTAATGACAGCATTTTTAACTGCATCACCATTAGCATCAAGTGAAATTACACCAGCAGCTCCGTCAAAACCTTGAGTTTCAGCTAATGCATCTCTAATAGCATTAGGATCAGCACTACCAGCACGTTCTATAGCATTTCTCATTAAGATATATCCATCATAAGCTAAAGCAGTTACAGAAGCAGGCTCTTTACCATACTTATCTCTATAAGCTTTTAAGAATATTTCTGATTCAGGAGTTAAAGGAACTTTTGAATCAAAGAAAGTTGAGAATACTGTACCATTTACTGCATCTCCACCTATATCAATAAATTCAGGAGTTTCCCAAGTGTCAGCTCCTAAGAAAGGTACATTAAGATCTAATTCCTTTGCTTGCTTAATTAACATTGCAGACTCACTATAGTTACCTGGTGCAAATATAGCATCTGGATTTAATGTTTTAATATTTGTAAGTTGTGCAGTGAAATCTTGATCTCCAGTATTGTAACTTGCAACATAAACGATTGAATCGTCGTCACCAGTTAATCTTTTAAATTCATCAGTAAAGAATTTTACTAAACCTACTGAATAGTCATTTGAAATTTCTTGAACTATTGCAACTTTTGTTGCTCCAAGCTCGTTAAATGCATAATTAGCCATTACAACACCTTGGAAAGAGTCAATAAATGTAACTCTGAAATAATAGTCATTTCCTAAAGTAACTAGTGGGTTAGTACAAGAAGTACCAAGAGCTGGAACCTCTGCATCTTTTACAATTGGGCCAGCAGCCATTGAAAAAGAAGATCCCCATGAACCGATAATTCCATTAACTTTGTCTTTATCAACCAATTTAGTTGCAGCATTTGCAGCTTCAACTTTATCTGATTTGTTATCCACTGTTACAACCTCAATTGGTAATCCTAAAACTTCTGGATATAATTCATGTGCTATTTCAATACCTTCTATTTCCATAGCTCCACCTGCAGCATTTGCACCTGTAAGTGGTTCAAATACACCAAATTTTATAACTTTTGCCTCTTCTTCAGCAGGAGCTGAACAAGCAGTAAGCATTAAAGATAATACTAAAACTGCTACTAATAATAATGATAATTTTTTCATTCTTTCCTCCCTTAATATAAATATTACAGTTTGTTAATATTCAATTAATGATAACACACTCTATTACAAAAAATCAATGATTTTCTTTCGAAATTGAACAACTGTATTCCTAAGGCGCACAATTTTGCTGCTTTCATCTAAAATCATAATTTATATCAATTCTAATATCATATTCATTACCATTCTCATCACAATATAATGCTTCAATATATCCACTAAGCACATTATTTGCAAGTTTAATTTCCTGTATTTGTTCTCCATCATATTTAGGGTTAATAAGTACCATATCTATACTATCAGCTCCATTATTAATCATTTTATATAAATTTGATTTATCGAAAACTCCATTTATTGCTGCAATTTGATTCATAATATCTTCAGATGATTTATAATCTTCTGCTAATTCTTCTGGTGATTTATCAATATTGATTAATGCACTTTGAGTTAAATCAGGATTAAAAAAAGAATTATGAAACCACACTTTAAAAACACTGCCATTAATTGCATTGTCAGATTCTAAAACACTCTCAACTATTTCTCCCTCATCATCGCAAACAGTAATTTCTTCAACTTCATGAATCCATTTTTCTGATTGAATAGTATTTGGCAATACATTGTAAATATGAACTGTATTAATTGATTCATCTTTTTTAATTCTAACTAAGGAATCGATTGGCTCCAGAATATTTTTTACCGTTTCTAGTCCCTCAATTTCATTAATATCTACATTTAATTGATCTAGCTCCGCTCCCATATCCGGTAATCCAGGTAATCCTTCCATTCCATTAATTCCTTTTAACATTTCAGTTGCATTACTAATTGGATTTGAATCCATACCATCTATACCTGGTAATGGAGGAAGATTTAATAAATTATTTTCAAAAGCACCTTCAGGTAAATCACCTTCATTATAATCAAAAATACCATGCGATTCCTTTATAATTTCTCGATACCCTCCATCTTCATCATTATTATAAAATTCTGATGTTCCATCATAAACGACTTGCATATTGGAAACCTTATAAATATCCCCTAAAATTAAAGAATCATATCCCCGCAATTCTTCATTAGGAACAGGCCTATATTTTTCAATATTCTCAGTAATTCTAATCTCATATTCTTCAATATCAATATCAACACCACTAGTTTTTTCTATTTTTACACTTAAATAAATCTTACCTTCACCAGTTATTAAATCTTCATAATTCCATTGATATGCATGATTTGCTTGATTAATTGAATCATAACTAAAAAATATTATTACTAAATCTTCAATCTCATCTTTTATAAAATCAATTGAAGTAGTAAATGCATCATATCTTCCACTTAAAAGTAATTTCCAATTATCATTCTTCTTTCCAAAAACAATCATTCCTGCTTTTTTATCTAATGTACTTTCTTTTTCTCCTATATCTGAAATAATTGACAATATTGCATCTTTACCAATTTCTGGTGAAACCTGATAAATCTTATAACCAAAATTATCAAAATATTCTTTATGCCACCCTTCGTCAGCAGGAAATTCTTCGATTTCAACGACTGAAGATTTATTAATTATATTATCATCAAAAGTAAAATTTCCAAGTAAAGAAGAATCCTTAAATGCAATATCACTAATACCTTTTTCAGCAAATAAATATTGTCCAAAATACGCCATTAAATTATGCATACGTAATGGTTCTCCTAAAATTTTAGTTAAACCTTTTGCGAAATCAGTTTCATTTACCATATTTAATACAATTGATCGTGTTAATTCTAAATCCCCTTTTTCTTGATAAATGAAATAATATAATTGATACCATGAATATGTATCTTCAAGACTAATATTTTCAATATCTAAAGTTGGATTTTCATATAATTGGTCTGAATATCTAATATGATACCCTAAATCTTCATCTACATAAGTAACTGCCCAAATTGCAGATGATTCCATAATAAAATTTTTAAGTTTATTAAATCTGTTATATCCTAAATTTATTTGATATGCATGAAACATTTCATGATAAAGACTTCCTATCATAAAATCAGTATTAATATTGCTATTAATATATATATGGTAACCATCCATAAATTCATATGAGAATGATTCAAGTGCTAAATCACTTGTTAATTTCTGTTGAGCAGCTTTTACAACTTCTTCGCCCATCCTATCTTGTGCAAAATATCCTATTTCAACTC
>JAUCFZ010000005.1 GCA_030377915.1 Clostridiaceae bacterium HSG29 | reverse complement strand
GAAAATTAATGCTATTACATAACCTTTTCAATAAAAATTTATGTTAAAATGAATAAAATTTTGATTTAAATAATGTATATTTTGAATCGAAAATAATTTTTTTTAGTTCCATTAAATTATACTTTTAATTTTGTGAAAATAATATCGATATGCTATTGACTTTTCGGTTGTAGTATGTGAAAATTGAATAGTAAAAGTTAATGACAAACTGTTATTAATAAAACACTCTATATTTATTAAAGGATTAGTTGGTATGATTGCATTTGAATTTATAAACTAATACAATTGTATAAGTGATACTCTTAAAAATTATTTATTTAATGGAATACTTATTCTTTCTTAATAATCTAGAAATAGTAGATAATAAACTGTTTTTCAGTAAACATATCAAAATAATTGAAGTAATAATTGCGAATTGATTGGATTTATCAAATCATTAGCAATAAATATAAAGATTAGGATAATATTTAATTATTGCTAATCAAATTATCAAAGGAGGAAGCAAAATATGTCTAAAGAATTAATTGAAAGTATTTTGACAGAAGAACGCTTTGAAGAACTTTATGTTGCAATTGATGCAAATATAGGACGGAAGGGTCCTTTAATGCCAACGTTGCATGCTGCACAAAACATATTTGGGGCAATACCATATGAAGTACAAAAAGTAATTTCAGAAAGAATGAATGTTCCATTAGCTGAAATTTATGGAGTTGTAACATTTTACTCTAGATTTTCATTAGTACCAAAAGGAGAATTTGTAGTTAGTGTTTGTTTAGGAACAGCTTGTTATGTTAAAGGTTCTCAAAATATTATTGATGAAATTGAAAAAATTATTGATGTTAAAGTAGGAAATACTTCACCTGATGGAAAATTTACATTAGAAGCAACAAGATGTATAGGAGCATGTGGTTTAGCACCTGTAATGACTGTTGGTGAAGAAGTTTATGGAAGAGTTGAACTTTCGGATGTTAGTACAATAATGGCAAAATACTTATAATAGGAGGTTGTATGAAATCTTTAGATGAATTGGCAAAGATAAGAGAAAAAGCGCTTAAAAAAGTATCTACAAGAAATTCTGATAAAAAAATTAGAATTGTAGTTGGTATGGCTACATGTGGAATTTCTGCAGGTGCTAGACCTGTGTTAAATGCACTAGTTGAGGAAGTTAATAAAAGAGAACTTGTAGATGTAGAAGTTACACAAACTGGTTGTATTGGTGTATGTAGATTAGAACCAATATTTGAAGTGTATCAAAATGATGAAAAAGTAACTTATGTTAATATGACTGCAGAAAAAGCTAGAGAAGTAGTTGCAAATCACATTGTTAATGGAAATGTTGTTCTAAAATATACTATTGGTGCTTACGAAAAGTAATTGAACGGAGGAGGCAAATATGAGTTTAGTAAGATCACATGTTTTGATTTGTGGTGGAACTGGTTGTACTTCATCAGGTTCAATGTCAATACATGAAAAATTTGAAGTGTGCATTAAGAAATTTGGATTAGAAAAAGAAGTAAAAGTTGTTAAAACAGGTTGTTTTGGTTTATGTGAGGCTGGACCAATAGTAGTAGTTTATCCTGAAGGCGCATTTTACAGTCATGTAAAAGTTGAGGATGTTGAAAGAATTACTGAAGAGCATTTATATAAAGGTAGAATTGTAAAAGAATTACTATTTAAACAGGCACTTGAAGGTGATGTTATAAAATCGGTAAATGAAGTACAATTTTATAAAAAGCAAAAAAGAGTTGTTTTAAAAAATTGTGGAATAATTAATCCAGAAGTAATTGAAGAATATATTGCTTTTGATGGATATAAAGCATTAGGTAAAGTTGTTACAGAAATGACACAGCAAGAAGTTGTAGATGAAATTAAAAAATCAGGTTTAAGAGGCCGTGGTGGTGGTGGATTCCCAACAGGACTTAAATGGCAATTTACACACGATGCTATTGGTGAAGAAAAATATGTTGCATGTAATGCTGATGAGGGTGACCCAGGAGCATTCATGGATAGATCGGTTTTAGAAGGAGATCCACATGCTATAATAGAAGCAATGGCAATTGCAGGTTATGCAATTGGAGCTTCAAAAGGATTTATTTATATTAGAGCTGAGTATCCAATAGCAGTAGATAGACTTGAAATAGCGCTTAAGCAAGCAAAAGAACTTGGAGTAATTGGAGATAATATTTTCGGAACTGATTTCTCATTTGATTTAGAAATAAGATTAGGTGCTGGAGCATTTGTATGTGGAGAAGAAACTGCACTTATTGAATCAATTGAAGGAAGAAGAGGAATGCCAAGACCAAGACCTCCATTCCCAGCAAATAAAGGTATTTTCCAAATGCCAACATTATTAAATAATGTTGAAACATATGCAAATATTACTCAAATAATATTAAATGGAGCTGAATGGTTCAGAACAATTGGTACAGAAAAATCTCCGGGAACAAAAGTATTTGCTCTTGGTGGAAAAATTAATAATACTGGTTTAGTTGAAATACCAATGGGGATGACATTAAGAGAAGTAATTTACGATATTGGTGGAGGAATACCAGATGGTAAAGCTTTTAAAGCAGTTCAAACTGGTGGACCATCAGGAGGTTGTTTGACTTATAAACATCTTGATGAGCAAATCACATATGATAATTTAGTAAGCCTTGGTTCAATGATGGGCTCAGGTGGAATGATTGTTTTAGATGAAGATAACTGTATGGTAGACGTAGCAAGATTCTTTTTAGATTTTACAGTTGACGAGTCTTGTGGTAAATGTACACCTTGTAGAGAAGGAACAAAAAGAATGCTGGAACTTCTAAATAAAATTTGTGAAGGTAGAGGAGAAATCGAAGATATTGCTAGATTAGAAAATCTAGCAGTAAATATTAAAGATTCTGCTTTATGTGGCTTAGGTCAAACAGCACCGAATCCTGTATTATCAACAATTAAGAATTTTAGACATGAATATATTTCTCATATTGAAGATAAGAAATGTGAAGCAGGAGTATGTAAAGCATTATTAAAGGTTACTATTACAGATAAATGTATAGGTTGTACAGCTTGTACAAAAGTATGTCCTGTTGATTGTATTTCTGGAAATAGAAAAGAAATGCATGTTATTGATCAGAATTTATGTATCAAGTGTGGAGCTTGTATTGAAAAATGTCCAGTAAATGCAATTATTTTAAAATAATTAGCGTTTTTATCGTAACTATTACTAATAAAGAGGTGAATGTTTGTGAAAAAAGTAGAAATTTCTATAAATGGTAAAAAAATTGAAGTGCCAAGCAATTATACTATTTTAGAAGCTGCAAGAGAGAATGGTTTTAGAATACCAACTCTTTGCCATGATGAAAGATTAAAACCATCAGGAGCTTGTAGAATGTGTGTGGTTGAAGTTGAAGGAGCAAGAAGTCTTGTTACATCGTGTAGTACTCCTGTAAGAATGGGTATGGTTATAAAAACAAATTCAGACCGTGTAGTAAATTCACGTAAAACAACTTTAGAACTTTTATGGGCTGATCATAATTATGATTGTTTAACTTGTAATAAAGCCGGTAATTGTGAATTACAAGATTTATGTTATGAATATGATATTGATCCATTAGCTAGTCCATATATTAAGTATTCAACAAATCATGTAGATAAAACAAATGAATTTTATATATTTGATGAAGATAAATGTATTTTATGTGGTAAATGTGTTAGAGCATGTGCCGAATTAGAAGGCGTTGGTGCGATTTCATTTAGTCAACGTGGACATTATACTCATATATCTCATCCTTTTGAGAAGGAAATGCTTCTTTCTGATTGTGTATCATGTGGAACTTGTGTATCAGTATGTCCAACAGGTGCATTAATGGAAAAAACAAATAATAAATTTAGAAATTGGGATATTGATAAAAAAGTTACAACTACATGTACTTATTGTGGAGTTGGATGTCAATTAGAATTAGTTGTTCATGATAATAAAGTTGTTAGAATTGATGCGCCAGCAGACAGTATTAATAAAGGTATTACATGTGTTAAAGGAAAGTTTGGCTATAAATTTATTGATCGCGATGATAGATTGAAGATGCCTTTGATAAGAAAAAGAGGTAAACTTGTTGAATCTTCATGGGAAGAAGCTTATGATTTAATTGTATCTAAAATGAAGGATACTCTTGAAAACCACGGTGCAGATTCATTTGCTGCATTATCTTCAGCAAGATGTACAAATGAAGAAAATTACGTGCTTCAAAAATTATTTAGAGGTGTTATTAAAACAAATAATGTAGATCACTGCGCTCGACTCTGACATTCTACTACAGTTGCAGGTCTTGCAACAACATTAGGTAGCGGAGCTATGACAAATAGTATTGGTGAAATTGAAAATACAGATGCTTTATTTGTAATAGGAACAAACACAACTGAAAATCATCCAGTTATAGGTACGTTTATGAAAAAAGCTATTAGAAATGGTGCTAAATTAGTAGTAGCAGATCCAAGAGAAATCGAATTAGCTAATTATGCAGATGTATATTTACAAATAAATCCTGGTTCAAACGTTGCATTATTAAATGCAATGATGAATGTAATTATTTCAGAAGATTTATATGCTAAAGAATATATTGAAAATAGAACTGTTAATTTTGAAGATATGAAAAAAACAATATTAGAATTTTCTGTTGAAGAAGGCGCAAGAATTTGTGGCGTTGAAGCAGAGGATATTAGAAAAGCTGCTAGAATATATGCTGAAGCAGATAAAGCAGGTATATATTATGCAATGGGTATTACTCAACAATCTGATGGAACAAATCATGTTAAGAGTATTGCTAATTTAGGAATGCTTTGTGGAAATGTTGGAATTGAATCGGGTGGAATTAATCCGCTTAGAGGTCAAAACAATGTACAAGGTGCCTGTGATTTAGGAGCACTTCCAAATGTATATCCTGGATATCAAAAAGTTGCTAATGCAGATATGAAAGCAAAATTTGAAAAAGCTTGGAATGTTGAAGGTTTAAGTGATAAAGTTGGATTAACAATTCCTAAAATTATGGATGGTGGAATAAGTGGAGATGTTAAATTCTTATATATTATGGGAGAAAATCCTATGGTATCTGATCCAGATTTAAACCATATTGAAAAAGCATTCGATAATTTTGAATTTATAGTAGTTCAAGATATATTCTTATCTGAAACAGCAGAAAAAGCTGATGTAGTATTACCAGCTGCATGTTTTGCTGAAAAAGAAGGTACATTTACAAACACTGAAAGAAGAATCCAAAGAGTTAGAAAAGCTGTTAATGCACCAGGCGAAGCGAAAGCAGACTGGGAAATTATTGATGATATTATGAGAAAAATGGGTTATGAAAATAACTTTAATTCTGCAAAAGATATTATGGAAGAAATTGCAATGGTAACTCCACAATATGGTGGAATAACATATGATAGAATAGAAAAATTAGGATTACAATGGCCATGCCCAACTAAGGATCATCCAGGAACTAAATACTTGCATAAAGGTGAATTTGCAATAGGAAAAGGTAAATTTACTGCAGTAGAATATAAAAAACCTGCTGAGACTGTTGATGCTGAATATAATCTTGTTCTTACAACTGGTAGAGTATTATATCATTACCATACTGGTACAATGACAAGAAAAGTTGAAGGTTTAAATAATATGGTAAGTAAGAGTTATGTTGAAATTTCTCCTTTAACTGCTAAAGAATTTAAATTGGAAGATGGAGAATTAGTTTCAGTTAGTTCTAGAAGAGGAAAAATTGAAGTTAATGTTAAAATCACTAAGCGTATAAAAGATCACGTTGTATTTATGCCATTCCACTTTGCTGAAGCTGCAGCAAATAGATTGACAAATGCAGCACTAGATCCAGTTACTGATATACCTGAATATAAAGTATGTGCAGTGAAAATTGAAAAATTGTAATTTATAAATTTATGGTGAATCCATTTATATAAATGGATTCACTTTTAAAGGAGTATTATATGAATATATGTGATACGGCAATTATTTTAGCAGGTGGAAAAAGTAAAAGAATGGGTTTTGATAAACAATTAATTGAAATTAATAATGAATATTTAATTGATAAAATAATTGAAGAATTAAAACCAAAATTTAAGCAAATAATTATAATTTCGAATACACCTAAATTATATGATTTAGAAGAAATTGAAGTATATTCAGACATAATAAAAGATATGGGACCACTTGGTGGAATATATACGGGTCTTAAATATGCACAGTCAGACTTTAGTTATATTATTGCATGTGATATGCCAAATATAAATCATGATTATATTGATTATATTAAAAATATTGTTGAAGGTTGTAAAACTTGTGATGCTGTTATTACAAAATATAAAAACTGGATTGAACCGTTTAATGCTGTTTATTCAAAAGAAGTTATTAGTAAAATTGAAAAATATTTTGATGGTAATGAAAGAAGTATCAATAAATTTTTACAGAACTCTGATGTAAGTTATGTTGAAGAAAATATTGCAAGAGATTTTAGTTATAATTGGGATATGTTTGTTAATTTAAATGATGTCAAGGAACTAGATAAATATCATAGAAAAGGTAATAATTATGAACGTAATTCAAAATATGCAAATATGTAAATTTAAAATTGATAAATTTGAAGATGTTATGGATGAATTGATAGTGGAATTTTCATTTGAGATTTTTATAAATGATGAAAAATTAATTACTTTGATGTGCACTCCAAGCAATTTGGAATGTTTAGCAGTAGGTTATTTATACTCGGAAGGAATTATAAGAAATTATAGTGATATTGAGGAAATTTTAATCAATAAGAATAGTAATGCATTTGTATATACACATGATAAAATTGATTTAACGTGTAAGCATTCAAATAGAACAAAAACATCTGGCTGCGGTAATGGAAGCATGTCAGATATAGAGTTTGAAAAGTTAAATATTTCACATAATATTGATTTAAATATCTCAGTAGGAAAAATTGCTGAAATGGAAAATTCGCTAATGAAAATGTCTGGTCTTTTTAATAGAACAGGCGGAGTTCATAATTCAAGTTTATGGGATTTAAATGAAATGATTATGTTTCATGAGGATATTGGAAGACATAATACTGTTGATAAAATAATTGGAGAAGCTTTAATTAAAGATATTGATTTATCTGATAAAATTATTTTTACAAGTGGTAGAATTTCTTCGGAAATGTTAATAAAATCTGTTAAGGCTGGGATTACTATTGTAATTTCAAGATCTGCAGTAACTGTTAAAGCTAAAGAAATAGCTGACAAATTAGGAATAACCCTTATTGGGTTTTCAAGAAAGAATAGATTTAATATTTATTCTGATAAAAATAGTGTTGTTAATATGAAAATTGAAAAGGATGTGTAAAATGGAAAAATTAATGTTAAGTCCAGCTGAAGTAGCTGAGGCAACTGTAAATGCTGGTAAAGCAAAAGGTGCAAAAGGTACTGTAAATTTATTAGTTTTAGGAATTTTAGCTGGAATGTTCATTGCTTTTGGAGCTGCAGGCGCTGTAGTATTATGGGGACTTTCAACTTTACCAGCTTTAGGTAAATTCTTAGGTGCTGCAATATTCCCTGTTGGTATCATGTTAGTTGTTTTAGCTGGATCAGAATTATTTACTGGAAATAACTTAATGACTTTAGGTATGTTTAAAGGGGAATATGGATTTGGACATGTTCTTAAAAACTGGGTTCCAGTTTATATTGGAAACTTTATAGGATCAGTATTTATGGCATTCTTAATTTATCAAGCTCATTTATGGGGAAATGGTGACACTGTAAATGCTATTGGTGAAAAAGCAATTAAAATTGCTGAAGCGAAAGTTGGGTTAGGATTTTCTGCAGCAATGTTTAGAGGAATATTATGTAATATTGTAGTTGTACTTGCAGTATGGATTTCAGTTGCTGCTAAAGATGTAATTGGTAAAATATTTGCATTATGGTTCCCAATTACTTTATTCGTATTATCAGGATACGAGCATAGTGTTGCAAATATGTTCTTTATTCCAGTTGGAATGTTCTTAGGTGGAAATGTAACTTGGGGTACTATGCTTATGAATAACTTATTACCAGTTACAATTGGAAACCTTATAGGTGGAGCAATTGTTGTACCGGGTTTATACTATATATTATTTGGAAGAAAAAAATAAATAATAATTAAATAATAAAAAGAGAATTTGAAGAGAATTTCATTAATTCTCTTTTTTTTTGTTTACATAAAATTTTTTAAGAAAAAGTTCTGATTAATGTTATAATTATAAGGAGGTTTATATTGACTTTAGGTTAAATAAAAGTTACAATAATAACGATAATCGTTATCAATTGAAAAGTTAAGATATATATGGAGGAAAGTAATGAGTAAAAGAATTTTATTAATATTTATGATAGTACTTACTATTGCAATAAGTGTAGGATGTACTAAGAAGGAAATTGAAAGTGAAATAAAAGAAGAAAAACAGGAGCTAATTATAACAACATCATTTTCAGCAAATAGTATTCCATTTTTTTATATGATGGAAAATAGCTTATTAGGTGATGATTATAATTTTAATGTTGAGATTCATAAAACAAGAGATGAAGCAACTGCTAAAATTTTAAAGGGTAATGCTAATATTGCAATGCTAAGTGTTCAAGAGGCAGCAAATATGTATAATAAGGAATTACCTGTAAAATTAGTAAATGGTACATATGGAGCAAGTTTTTATTTAATGACTAAAGATGATTCAATTAAGGAATTTGACGATTTAGTAGGAGAAACATTATGGACTTCTATGAAAGGTGGTCCTGTTGCATTTACATTGAATCAATTATTAATTAATAATGCAAATGTTGATTCAGATAAAGATATAGAATATAAATTTGTAAATTTAAGTGAATTAACACAAATGGTTTTGAGTGATATAAAAGATATAAATGTTTTTTCTTTAAGAGATCCTTTTGTTACAAAAATTATGATGTCAAGAGATGATATTAAAGTAATTAAAGATTTTGATAAGGAATGGGAAAAAACATTTGGGCATAGAATTCCTCTTTCTGGAGTTGTAATGTCAAATGAGCTTTTAAGCCAAGAAAGTTTTGATTCAAAATATTTTAATGAGAAATACAATGAGGCAATTAAATGGGTTCAAGATAATCCTGAAGAAGCTTCTGTACTTGGAAACAAATATTTAAAAGGTCTTTCAGCAAAAGTATTAGAAAAATCAATTAGTTCAATGAATCTTGAAATTATTGATGAATTAAATTTAGAGAATGAGTTAAATGAGTATTTTGATAAGTGGTTAAGTTTTAACCCACAAATGATAGGAAATAAACTTCCAGATGATAATTTTTATTATAAAAAGTAGATAAGTAAATGTGTTAGGAGAAGAGTGTCTTGTTAAAAAAAATAGATAAAAAAATGATTGTACTATCAACAACTACATTTCTTATAATTTGGCAAATTGCTTCAATGGTTTATCCGATTGTTGTTGTGCCTTCGCCTCGTAGTGTTATTTTAAAAGTATTTATATATTTATTTGAAAAAGAATTTTATGAGGATTTAGGTATTACTTTATTTAGAGGTGCAGTCGCTTATATAATTGCATTAGTTGTAGGAATATTGATTGCGTTTTTAATTAGATATAGTGAAATACTTAGAAAAATTATTTATCCTTATTTAATGGCTTTACAGGTAATACCACGTATTTCCTGGATTCTATTGGCTATGATTTGGTTTCCATTAAATTCAACTATAGTTATTTTTATTATTGTTGTAACAATTATACCTATAATTTCACTTAATACACTTGATGGACTTTACAATATTGATTATTCTCTTATTGAAATGGCTAAAATTTTTAATGTACCAAAAGTTGAGATGGTTAAAGGGATAATTATTCCTTCAATTGCGCCAAGTATTTTTTCTGGTATGAAAGTAGCATTAGGAACTACATGGAAAACTGTTGTAATGGCTGAATTATTAACGGTGCAAACTGGTATTGGAGCACGTTTATCTTATGCAAAAGCAGCTTTTGCCACAGATCATATTATGGCTCTCACTTTTTATATTGTTATAGTTGGGCTGATATTTCAAGGTTTATTAACTTTATTAAAAAATCATTTTGAAAGGTGGAAAATGGATGCATAAGAATATAGAAATAAAAAATATTGAAAAATCATATGGAGAATTTCAAATTTTAGATAATTTTAATTTAACTATCCCACGTGATAAAATAATGTGCATTGTTGGCTCATCTGGGTGTGGAAAATCAACAATTTTAAATATTGTTTCGGGATTAGTTAAACCTGATAGTGGAGATATTAGTAATATTGATGATAAATTAATAAGCTATGTTTTTCAAGAACCTAGACTTCTTCTATGGAAAAGTGCAAAAGATAATTTAAAATATGTTCTTAAAGGTAAAATAGATGAGAAAAACTTAGATGAATATGTAGAGGATTGGCTTGATAATGTAGGTTTATCAGATTATAAAGATTTTTATCCTCGACAAATGAGTGGAGGAATGATGCAAAGATTAGCATTAGCAAGAGCATTTGCAATGCCAAGCAATCTTCTTTTAATGGATGAACCGTTTAAAGGTCTAGATGCTCCTTTAAGACATAAAATGATTGAACTTTTACAAAGATTATGGGAAAATGATAAGAAGACAATTATTTTTGTAACTCATGATATTCAAGAGGCTTTATTAATTGGTCATAGAGTTGTAGCTTTAAGCGGTAGACCTGCTGAAGTACTTGATAATATTAAATTGAATATGCCGATAAAAGATAGGAAAATTGGATGTACAAAATTAAATAGGATTCAAGGAACTCTTTATGAATTAATTGAAAAAGGAAGCTTAGGAGTTAATAATTGCAAGATTAAAGATAAGTATTGTCCACCTATTGGATTTGATACTATTAATAAAAATATGTTTAATTATCATTAAAATTGGGAGAGAAAAAATGAATGGAAAATTTATCACATTTGAAGGACCAGATGGTTCTGGAAAAGGTACAATAATAAAATATGTAAGAAAACATTTGATTAAGAATAATATTGACTTTATTTTAACTAGAGAACCAGGTGGAATAAACATATCAGAAGATATCAGAAAAGTAATATTAAATAAAGATAATATTGAAATGGATGATAGAACTGAAGCGCTTCTTTATGCAGCTTCAAGAAGACAGCATTTGGTAGAAAAAGTAATTCCTGCATTAAAAGCTGGTAAAGTTGTTATATGTGATAGATTTGTAGACTCTTCTCTTGCTTATCAAGGCTATGCAAGAGGTATTGGTATAGAAGAAGTATTTGAAATCAATAAATTTGCAATTGATGATGTGATGCCTGATTTAACTATATTTCTTGATGTAAAACCTGAAATTGGCTTAAAAAGAATAACTAATAGTAAAGTTAGAGTTAAAGATCGTCTTGATTTAGAGAGCATTGATTTTCATAATAGAGTATATAAAGGATATATGAAAGTAATTGAAATGTATAGCGAGAGAATTAAAATTGTTGATGCAGAAAAATCTATAAAAAATGTTGCAAAAAATACTATTGCTATAATTGATAATTTTCTTAAAAGTAATTAAAATCTGTGATATAATTATTGTTAAATAAATAACTATATTGGAGGTTTATATGAAAATATCCAAAGTGATTGAGTTGATAAATGGTGAAATTTTAATTGGTAGTATTGATGATTCAATAAATTTTGCTTTTTCATCTGATTTAATGAGTGATGTACTAGCCTTTGTTAATGAGGACACTGCATTACTTACTGGACTTGTTAATAATCAAGTGATTAGAACTGCTGAAATGTTAGATCTTAGAACAATTATTTTTGTAAGAGGAAAAGTTCCGCCGCAAGAAGTTGTAAATTTAGCAAAAGAAAGAGGTATGACTCTTTTGATTACTAATTTTACAATGTTTGAATCATCCGGTGTACTTTTTAAGAATGGAATTGAAGCGTTAAGGATTTCTAATGAATAGTTTTATTACTAACAATGATGGCATTGTACTAAAGTATGTTGTTGGAAATGATGATTTTTCAATTGTTGGTGAAGTTTCAAGTAAAATAAAAAATGTTTTAAAGCAATTAAATATTGACAATAAACTTATTAGAAGAGTTTCAATTGCTACTTATGAGGCAGAGGTGAATGTAGCGATTCATTCATTAGGTGGGTATATTGAAGTTACAATTACTGAAAATGAAATAAAAATTAAGATTCGAGATAATGGCCCTGGAATTAAAGATACAAAGTTAGCAATGGAAAAAGGTTATTCTACAGCTTCAAATAAAGCGCGAGAACTCGGCTTTGGTGCTGGTATGGGATTGCCAAATATGAAAAGATGCAGTGATGAGTTTAAAATCGAATCAAAATTTGGTGAATATACTGAATTAAATATGAAATTTATTAAATAAAGCGGGGGTGTATATGGCTAAGTATTGGCATTCGGTAACTTTGGAACCTGATTATTGCAATGGTTGTACTCATTGCCTTGATGGATGTCCTACTGAAGCAATAAGGATAGTAAATGGAAAAGCAAAAATAATTGATGAAAGATGTATTGATTGCGGCGAATGTCTTAAAGTTTGTCCATATCATGCAAAAGGAGCATTATCTGATAGTTTAGATATTTTAAAGAAATTTAAATATACAGTTGCATTACCAGCAATTTCACTTTATGGACAATTTTCAATTGGTTATGATTTAAATAAAGTATTAAATACTTTTTTGCATCTTGGTTTTGATGATGTTTATGATGTTGGATATGCTGCAGAAATTTTAAGTGATTATCAGAAGAAAGTAATTAAAGAAGATGATAAATTACATATATCTACATATTGCCCAGCAATTACAAGACTTATACAAATTAGATATCAAGATTTGATTGACAATATTGTTAAATTGGAATCTCCAATGGAAGTTGCTGCTAGGCTTATGAGAAAAAAGATTATGAAAGAGAAAAACTTTAAATCAGAAGAAATTGGTATTTTTTATATTTCCCAGTGTCCTGCAAAAATTACAAGTGCAAGAGTTCCAATCGGAATTGAAAAATCGTGTGTAGATGGTTCTTTAGCAATTGATAAGCTTTATACTAAAATTATAAAACTTTATGATGAAATTGAAGTTGAAAAAGATATACTGAAATCTTCTTCTAAAGGTTATAATTGGGGAAGAGTTGGTGGACAAAGCTTTTCTATGGGAATTGATAATTATATTGCTGTTGATGGCATTGCTGAAGTAATTTCTGTATTAGATAATATTGAAATGGGAAAATTACCAAAATTAAATTTCTTTGAAGGCTATGCTTGTGTAGGTGGTTGTGTGGGTGGACCATTAAATGTTGAAAATTCCTTTGTAGCAAAAAATAGAATTAGAAAACTTTCTCAAGTTGCAAAAGAAAAAAATGATATTGTACTTAGTGATTATCCTAAAGAAATTATTGAATGGAATCAGGAAATTAAAGGTTCTGATGTAATGAAATTAGATAATGATTTTAATAAAGCGATTAAGAAAATGGCAAAAATAGAAAAAATATTTCAGAAACTACCAAAAATAAATTGTGGTGCATGTGGAGCTCCAACTTGTCATGCTTTTGCTGAAGATATTGTAAAAGGAAAAACTACTATCGATAAATGTGTTGTATTAAATAATAAAAAAAGGAGAAAAACAAATGAAAGTATCTAATTTAATAACGAATTATGGATTTGAATTGATTACAGATACTGATGCAAGTATTGAAATTAAAGGCGTATATAGTTCTGATTTGTTAAGTTTTGTAATGGCAAATGGTAATAGTGGTAATGCATGGATTACTGTTCAAGCACATTTAAATATTTTAGCAGTTGCATCTTTAATGGAATTTTCTTGTATTATTTTGCCTTATGGTGTTCAGATAAATGCTGAAGTTGTAAAAAAAGCAAATAATGAAAATATAAATATTTTAAAAACTGAGTTAGATCATCATGATATTTATAAAATTTTTATTGATGAGGAAGAAAATGAAAGTATATTATGATCTTCATATTCATTCATGTTTGTCTCCATGTGCAGATAATAACATGACACCTAATAATATTGTACATATGGCAATGTTAAAGGAGTTGGATATTATTGCAATTACTGATCATAATTCTCTATTGAATGTTGAAACAGCAATGAAGATAGGAAAAGAATGTAATATTGTTGTTATTCCTGGAGTTGAAGTACAAACTATTGAAGAGGTACATATGGTTTGTCTTTTTAAGGATATGAGCTCAGCAAAACTGTTCAATGCAATATTAGAAAAAGAAAGAATCAAAATTAAAAACAGAAAAGATAAATTTGGTGATCAATTAATTGTTGATGAAAATGATAACGTGATTGCTGAGAAAGAGGAATTACTTCTTACTTCAATAAATATTTCTGTTAAGGATTTATATTTACTTGTTAATAAACTTGATGGTGCTATATTTCCAGCGCATGTTGACAGGAATTATGCAAGTATTATCACTAATCTTGGGTTTATTCCAGATGAGTATAATTTTAGGTATGTTGAAATTTCAAAAGGTGTGACATCAAAGAAATATCTTTCAGATATAGCATTTAAAAATAAATATTATATTTTAAGAAATTCTGATGCTCATAATTTAGGAAGTATTAACGAACCAATATATTCAATTGAGCTTGAAGAAAAAACAATAGAGTGTTTTATAGATGAGATAAAAAGGGGAAGTTATATGAAAGAATTATCACTTCATATTCTTGATATTGCAAGAAATTCAATAGTTGCAGAAGCTAAAAATATTAGAATATCAATTATAGAAGATTCAGATAATGATAAATTAATTATTAAAATAAAAGATGATGGAAAAGGGATGGATGAACATATGGTTGAAAATGTTGTTGATCCGTTTTTTACTACAAGAACAACTAGAGATGTTGGATTAGGTATTCCACTTTTTAAAGCAAATGCTGAAAATTGTGATGGCGAATTTATTATTAATTCAGATATCGGAATTGGAACTGAAATTACTGCGAAATTTAAAAAAAGTCATATAGATAGAGCGCCACTAGGTAATATGGCTGATACAATAATTACAATAATTAATGCAAATATAGATGTTGATTTGATTTATACTCATGAGATTAATAAAGAAATTTTTACTTTAAATACAAAAGAAATAAAAAAACATCTTGGAGAAATAATGATAACTAATTTAGATGTATTAGTATGGTTAAAATCTTATATTGCAGAGGGATTAGAGGAGATAAATAATGAAATATGACTTTAGAAAAACAGGTATTAAACTATTGTTATTTGCAATTATTTTTCTAATTCTTATGAGCAAATTAAATGTAACCTTAAATATAAGGTTGTTTTTCGGTACTTTTTCTATAGGTGTAGCAATTTTTTTAATATTTTTTGGTAAATTTAATCCAGATGAGGATGATGAGGAAGAAGAGATGTGATATAAATGATAATTTTTGGAACTATTGTAAATGCAGTTGCGATTATAGCAGGTGCATTTATTGGTATAATCTTTAATGGGAAAATACCTAAAAGATTTAGTGAAAGCATAATGAAATCCATGGCTTTAGGAGTTATATTAATAGGTATTTTAAATGCGATCAATGTTGAAAATGTTATTTTAGTTTTAATTTCATTAGGTATTGGGACAGTAATAGGGGAATATATACATATTGAGAAAAAACTTGAGAATTTAGGAAAATTTATTGAAAAAAAATCTAATAAATCAGATAGTTCGATTACTAAATCATTTGTAACAGCAAGTTTATTATATTGTGTTGGTTCAATGGCAATAGTAGGATCTTTAGAGAGTGGATTAACAGGGAATCATGCTACTCTTTTTGCTAAATCAATTGTAGATGGAACAACAGCAATTATTTTTACTTCAACGATTGGCGTTGGGGTAATTTTTTCTGCAATTCCTGTTTTTATATATCAAGGGAGTATTGTATTACTTTCAAGTTTTTTAAAACCATTATTAATTGAATCAGTAATTTTAAATATGTCAGCAATAGGTGGACTTCTAATAATTGGACTTGGATTAAATATGCTTGATTATAAAAATATAAAAGTTGGAAATATGTTGCCTGCAGTATTTATACCTTTAGTATATCAATTAGTATTATCTATAATTTCATAATAAAAAAATAAAAGATTTATATATCTTTAATATGGTATATGTATATGAGTAATATAATTATTTAAGGAGATTATAATGAAATATAATATTGTTGTTATAGGTGAATATACATATGAGACTGAAATTTTAGATAGTTTTTATGAGGAGAAGAATTATTCTTATCATAAATTTTTTAATGTTGAGGATTTTGATAAAATAACTATGCTGAAAGCTGATATTATTATTTTAATTGCTAATAATTTGCAGGATGCTGAAATTAAAGAAAATTTTTTATTTTTAAAGAAAAAATATTTTGTTGATATTATAGTTGTTCTAGATAATAAGAATATTTTAGCTGAGTTATTTAAATTTGGAGTTAAAAATTATATATGTACTCCTATTTTAAAAGAAGAAGTATTAATAATGATAGACAAATTAATGGATTTTAAAAATAAATCTGAGATTATTAATCAGTTTTTTGACAAAGTAGATTATCTTATTTTGATTACAGATACTGATGAGAATATTATTTATGTAAATGATGCTTTTTGTAGAGAATCTGGATATAAAAGAGATGAGCTAATGGGTAAAACTCCAAAAGTTTTGCAATCTGGAGAAAATAATATAATGTTTTATAATAATTTGCTTGAGACATTGGAAGCAGGTTTAATTTGGAATGGAACTTTTCATAATAAAAGAAAAGATAATTCGTTTTATTATCAATTAACTTCTATTTATCCTGTTGTTATTAATGGAAGAAATAAATATTATGCTGCTATTTCAAGAAATGTTACTGATGAGAAGAAAATATTAGAAGAAAAGAAAAAAGAAACTGAAATTGCTTCAAAAGTTCAATTAAAATTATTATCCGATGATTATAGAGATAGTAATATTGAAATTAAAGCGAGATATTATCCTTTTTCAGAAATAAGTGGTGATTTATATAAATGGGGAAAAATATCTGATGATAAATATATTGTTTTTTTAGCTGACGTAGTTGGTCATGGACCGGCAAGTGCTTTGATTACAACTGTAATTGTTGGTATAGTAGAAAGAACTTTAAATGGGAAAACTGCTGAAAATGAGCTTTTAAATAATATAAATTCAGAATTGATTAATATTTTTACTGGTAGTGATGTATTAAGTAATTTTTATTGCACTGCTGTTTATGTTATAATTGACATTAAGGAAAGAACAGCAAAGTATTATAATTGCGGACATCCTAAAATATATATGATAAATGATAATGGAATAGAGTCATTAATAAGTAGCAATTTACCCATTGGTTTATTTGAAAACGCAGAATTTAATTATAAAACTATTAAATATAATAAAGGATCTGAGTTATTTTTATATACCGATGGAATTATAGAAATTCCTATTGATTATTCAAAACCAGTTGAAATATTAGAAACTCAGTTAAAAGAATATAGAAATAAAGAAAATAAAAATGATTTATTAAAGTATTTAGAAACTGAAATACTTGAACATTTTTTTAATAAAATAAGTGATGATGTAACTCTAATATCAATGAAATTGTTATAAAGGATGTGGTGATTTGAAAACTTTGATAGCTAGACAGCCAATATTGAATGAGAGAAATCAAACAATTGCATATGAATTACTATTTAGAGGATTTAGTGATGAAAATGAAGCTATATTTGAAGATGGTAATGTAGCTACTAATGCAGTTTTAAAAGATTTACTAATTGATTTTGGCGTTACGAAGTTAGCGAATGGTAAAAAATTATTTATAAATTTTACTGAGGATTTACTATTAGATAAATCTCCGTTATTATTAAGAAAAGATGAAGTCGTTGTTGAAATTTTAGAAGATATTTACGATTCAGATGAACTGATAGAAGTAATAAAAAAATTGAAAAAAAGTGGTTATGTTTTTGCTATGGATGATTTTATCTATAATGAGAGAAAAATAAGATTACTTGATTATGCTGATATAATTAAAGTTGATTTTATTGAGTTTTCAAAAGAAGAAATTATTAAAACGGCTGAAGAAATGAAAAAAAGAAATAAAAAAATGTTAGCTGAGAAAGTTGAGACATACGAAGAATTTGAATTTGCTAAAAAGCTTGGATTTACTATGTTTCAAGGGTACTATTTTATGAAACCTGAAATGCTTGAAACTGTTTCAATTACAACTATTCCTAGCACATATACTAGATTACTTGCAGAATTTAATAAAGAAGAAGTTAATTTTGATGTTTTAGCTGAAATTGCTAAAGATGATGTTTCTTTAGTATATTCTATTTTAAGCATAGTAAATAGTGTTGCATATTATTCAAGAAGAAAAATTACATCATTAAAAGATGGATTAACAAGACTTGGTTTAAAAGAGGGCAAAAAAATTATTTATTTTAATTTTTTAAAAGCTATGTCTCCTGTGGGAACTCCAAATGAATTATTAAAAAAATCTTTAATTCGTGCAAGACAGGCTGAAAAACTTGCTAAAGAATATGGAATGAATAATAAAAAAGAAAAATTATTTCTTTTAGGAATGTTTTCTTTAATAAACATTATATTAAGACGTGATATGAGTGATATATTGGAAAATCTTCCTTTAGATGAAGAAATTACTGATGCATTAGTTGGGGAAAGAAATGAATTATCTGATGTTTTGGCTCTTATTATTATTAATGAAAGAGGAAAAATGGATAAATTAGAAAATTATTTAAATGAGAAGGATATATCAATAGATAAATTTAGTGAAATATACTTCGAATCAATTCAGTGGGCTGATACCATAATGGATTAATTATAAAATCCCATAATTGGGGTTTTTTTCTTGTAGATATTATTCAGAAAATTCAGAAAAGGAGTTAGATTATGTTTAATGAAAAAGGCGAATATACTATTGAAGCTGCAATTATAATGCCTTTTATTATTGGAATTATTGTTATTTTTTTAAGCATAATGATTACATTTTTTTATAGAGGATTTACTGAAATAAGATTAAATAACGAAATGATTGATAGCGATTTAATTTTTTCTAAACATGTTGAATTAAAAACTGAAGATATAAATTTTTTATATTTTAATGAAAAACAATCTCTTAAACAAAATTATTATGAAATTGATTTCATTGATAATTTAATTTATCAAGATTATGTTAAAAATATAAAGGACTGGTTAGATGAATAATAGAGGATCAGTTTCGATATTTTTAGTTATTATTATCGCTGCAATACTTTCAGTTTTCATTTTATTTATTAATATATTATCAGTCAAATCATTTGAAAATAATATTAAAAGAAGTTTAGTTCTAACAAGCAGAGATATTTTAGCGGATTATGATGATTATATATATGATAGTTATGGTATTTTATCTTATAAAAAGTATAATAAAGAAATGATAGCAGATATAATGATTTCAAAATATAATAATTTTAAATCCCCTTTAAACATTTATGAGATAGAGGATATTGAAATTAATTATAATACTGAAAATATAAAAAATAAAGAGTTGTTAATGAATCAAATTTTAATTTTTTCTAAAAATAATGTAACATTAGAGTATATAGAATATATTGCAAATCAAAATAATGTTAAAGAAAAATATATGAATAAAATGAATGAAATTAAATCGAAGCTGTCAAAAAATAAATATTATAATAAAATTAAAAAAACGCAAAAGAAAATATTGTCTGATCGTATCAATTTTGACAATATAAATGCAATAAGAAGTGATTATTCAAATTTATTTAGTGAACTAGATGAGAAAATTAGGTATTTAAGAGGAATTAACAATAGTGGCAATGAAATGCTAGGAATTAGCATTAAAAAGCTAGAAGCTGAATATTTGAATGAATATGATAGTATAAAGAAGCAGGAAAAAATAGTTAATGAAATTGAAAAACTTCTTAACTTAGAAATAAATGATGAAATAGATAATAAATTAAAAGAAGAATATAAAAAATTTGAAACTCTTGTTGATGTTGAGTCCAGTTCAGAGAGTTATATTAATGTTATTAACAATATTAAAAATGAAATTAATGAATTGAAACAAGAGGTTGGTATTGGATTAATTGAATCTTCTTTAGAATTAAATGAAAATAATAGTTTGGAACTTGAATATTTTAATAAACTTTTTTTAAATGAATATATTCTAGGTACTTTTAAAACAGTTGCTAATTCTAATATTAGAAATTTTCAATTATATAATAAAAATACTAGAGATTATATTAGTAACTCAGAAGTTGAATATATAATTAATGGTAATAGTAACCCGATAATAAATAACCTTAAAATTAGTTCTAAAATAATGTTGATTAGAGAAACAATGAACCTTATGCATTTATTTATTGATAATGATAAAAGAGAATTCATTTTAACTTCTGCTAAAATTCCTGCTGGTGGCATATTTGCAGCAGCTGGTTTAACTGTTATATGGAGTGGGGCTGAATCAGTTGTTGATATTGTAAAACTTTATTCTGGAAATGGAACGCCATTATTAAAAATTTCAGATAAGGATTTTGTACTTGATTTAGGTGTAATTCAAAATGGAACTAAAATTGATTTTAAGAATCACAATGATAATACTTTTTTATATTATAATGATTATTTAAGAATGTTTTTATTAACTGTTGATGAAAATAATCTTGTTAATAGAATGCTTCAAATAATTGATTTAAACTACAAAAAAATAAATGAATTTAATTCTTTAAATAATTTGATATTAAAACATGAAATTGATATTGAGGTTAATCTGAAAAATAAATTAACTGGAAATAATAAATTGTATGATTTTACAATTACTGAGGGGTATGTTGATGAATAATAAAGGTAGTTTATCAATTGAAGCTTTAATTAGTGTTTTTATTACATTGTTACTTATGCTTTCATTAATTGGAATTATAAATACTTTTTATGTTAATGAAGTTATTAATCATGCGTTATATCAAAGCGTCATTGAAATGAGTAGTAATAATATTTGCACACAATATGGAAATAATGATTTTAGTGTACAAGATAAAACTATTAATTTATTTTCTAATAAGAAATTATATGGTAATCTTAAATATGAAATTGATAAGAATTTATCTGATTTTAAATATGATTCCAATTATGATTTGAAAAACAAAGAAGGTAGTTTTCAAGTTAATTATTCATTTGAAATTTTAAATTATGTAATACCTATTAAAAAAACTATTGAATATAAATCATTTCTACATAAAAGAATTAAAATTAAAAATATAAATGATGAAATTATTTATGTTACTAAAACTGGTGAGAAATATCATAAGAATGGCTGTTTCTATCTAAGAAAGAGTAAAATTGAGATGAAATTAATGGATGCTATTAGTGAAGGGTATACTCCTTGTTCACGTTGTTATGATACTAAAAAAGTAAAACTTCAGTGAAATTGTCATTTTCTATAATAAATATTAATATTTTTGTATTTATTGACACTAATTAAATATTTAATTTGTTGTATAATTTAAATATACTAATTTATGGAGGGATAATATGGCAAATGTAAAATTAGAAAAAATTAACAAAGTGTACCCAAATGGTTTTAGAGCAATTGAAAGTATTGATTTAGATATAGTTGATAAAGAATTTATGGTTTTAGTTGGACCTTCTGGATGTGGAAAAACTACTACATTAAGAATGATTGCTGGTTTAGAAGAAATTACAGCTGGAAAAATGTTTATAGGTGACACACAAGTAAATGATATTGCTCCTAAAGACAGAGATATTGCAATGGTATTCCAGAACTATGCACTTTACCCACATATGACTGTTTATGATAATATGGCGTTTGGATTAAAATTAAGAAAATTTTCAAAAAAAGAAATTGATGAAAGAGTAACTCATGCTGCAGATATTTTAGGTATTGAGCCGCTTTTAAGTAGAAAACCAAAGCAATTATCTGGTGGACAAAGACAAAGGGTAGCTCTTGGTAGAGCAATTGTAAGAAATCCTAAAGTATTTTTAATGGATGAGCCTTTAAGTAACTTAGATGCTAAATTAAGAGTAGAGATGAGAGCTGAATTGAGTAAGTTACATCATGATTTGGATACTACTTTTGTTTATGTAACACATGATCAAACTGAAGCAATGACAATGGGAACTAGAATTTGTATAATGTATGATGGATATATCCAACAAGTTGATGATCCTCAAACTATTTATGATAGTCCTAAAAATAAATTTGTAGCTGAATTTATTGGTTCACCTCAAATGAACTTTATGGATGCAACTTTAGTTGAAGAAAATGGAAAAGTTTATGCAAAAGTATATGATCGTTTGTTAGAATTAAATGAAGATAAAGCAAATATTGTAAAAGAAAAAAACTATATTGGAAAAGAAGTATTACTTGGTGCTAGACCTGAACATGCAGTACTTGATGATGATGGAATTAAAGCAAAAGTTGAAGTTACAGAATTATTAGGTTCTGAAACTTATGTATATTCTAAGGCTGAAGGTAACGCAATTGTTGTAAGAATTGATCCAGATATAAAAGTTGATGTTGATCAGGAAATTTCATTTAAATTTAGAAGTGAAAAAGTACATTTATTTGATAAAGAAACAGAACTTAATATTTGTAAATAGGTGATAATATGGGCTTAACTCAAATTAAAAATATTTTTTCAAAAATTGCTTCGTCTATTAATAATGACATTGTACTTACTGATTTAAATGGGGTAATTATTGATTGTAATAGAACTGAGTTAAATGGAAGCATAGTAAAAATACCTGAATTTATTGAAGGAAAAGAAATTTTTTCTGAAGAAAATTATGATTTTATTTTTATTAAGCAATATAATTTTCCAAGATACTTATTAGGAATTAAGGATAATATTCAAATGCTTAATGTTGTTAGTTTGTTATTTAATGATAAAAATTATAAAATGACTGAAGCAAATTTTTATCGCGAATTGGTTCTTAATAATATTAAAAAAGAAAATTATGATGAGCTAAAAAAAGAATTTAAAATTGAAGACAGAAATTACTATAGATTGATAATTGCAAAAGTTGAAAACAGTGAAATTAAAAATGCGAAATATATTATAGATAATATTTTCATATTTGATAAAAATATAATACTAGATTCAGAATCAATTGCAATTATCACTTCAAAACCAGATGTAGAAATTGAAAATTTATGTAATATGTTATTTATTGAGTTTTCAACTGATATTTCAAAAAATATTAAGTTGTTAGTTGGAAGCAAAGTTGATGAACTTTACGATATAAATTCATCTCTTAAAGATATTTACAATATTTTAAAGCTAATTGAAAAATTTAATATCGTAAAAGACATATACTTTTATGAAGACTTTCTAATCCCTTTGTTAATAGGAAGTACAAGAAAAGATTTGCTTATTCAATTAAACGATGAAAACAATAAAAAATACGATAAGATATTTAAGAATAAAGATTTAATTTATACAGCTAAAAATTTCTTTAAGAATAATTTAAATATTACAGAAACATCAGAAAAAATATTTGTTCATAGAAATACATTAATTTATAGAATAAATAAAATTAAGGAAATATCTGGTTTTGATTTAAAGTTATTTGAAGATGCAATGAGATTTTATATAATTTTATTGATTAAAGATATGGATGAAAAATAGTTAACGTTTGTTGACTATTTTTTTTTGAAAAAATACGGTAATTCTCTTATTTGTGGTATAATTAGTATTGCGTACATTGGAGGAATAATGAATATTAAAATAAAAGAAATAATTGAATTATTAGATTGTAAAATCAAAAATATAGATATTGATGATAAGGAAGCAATAAACCAGATAAGTACAGACACTAGAGAAATTGAAAAAGGATCAGTATTTTTAGCGCTTATTGGAGAAAAATTTAATGGGCATGATTTTATAGAGAAAGCTATTGATAATGGTGCAAAATATATTATTTCAGAGGTTCAGGTTGATTATCCGTGTATCATAGTAAAAGATTCAAAAGAAGCATATTTAAAAATAGCAGAATTTTATAGAGAAAAAATAAATCCTATTGTTGTTGCAGTAACAGGAAGTGTAGGTAAAACAACTACAAAAGAATTTATTAGTAATGTTTTAAAAAATAAATATAATGTTTTAACTACATATAAGAATTTTAATAATGAAATTGGAGTTTCAAAGACAATTTTAGGTTTAAAAGAAACTGATGAAGTTTTAGTAATTGAACTTGGAATGGATCATGCTGGTGAAATGAGAGTCCTTAGTAAAATTGTTAAGCCTGATTATGTGATTTTAACTAATATTGGTATATCTCATGTTGGCAATTTTAATTCTAAAGATGATATTGTAAAAGCTAAATTTGAGATATTTGAATATATTAAAAAAGATGGATTAGTCATATATAATGGTGATGATGAAACATTAAATAAAAATATTTTAAAAGTTGAAAATAAAACACTTAAATTTGGTTATAAAAAAGAAAATGATATAATTACAACTTCTTTTATTTCAAAAGGAATTTATGGAACTAAAATTAATGTAATTACTTCGAAAAATAAATATGTTTTCGATACTACAGCTATTGGTAATCATTTAGGTTATTCAATTCTTCCAGCAGTTTTAATGGGTGAACTTTTAAATCTTAGTTCAGATGAAATAAAAAATGGAATAGAATCTTATAAATATACTGATAAAAGAATGGCATTAGTTAAAATTAATGATATTACAGTAATAAATGATACTTATAACGCTAGTCTTGAGTCAATGAAATCTGCTCTTGATACTTTAGAGGATACACCACTTAATGTTAAGAAAATTGCATTTCTAAGTGATATTTTAGAGCTTGGAAATATGTCTAAAGAAATTCATGAAGAACTTGGATTATATGCAATAAATAAAAAAATAGATAAAGTTATTTTTGTTGGTAAAGAAGTTAAATATTCTTATTTAAAAGCAAAAGAAGAAAATTTTACCGATTTAAATTATTTTAGTAGTAAGGAAGAACTTAAAAAAGAGTTTAAAGATTTAATAGAAAAAGATGCAATAATATTGTTAAAAGGCTCTAGAGGAACAAAAATGGAAGAATTGCTTGATTATTTAAAAGAATTATAAGAGTAAGAATGGGGTAAAAATGAATTATTTTATAGAAGTTTTTGGTAATGACATATTATTTTCTGGATTCATTGCATGGTTGATTGCACAAGTTTTAAAAATATTTACAGATTTTTATAAGAATAGAAAAATGGATGTTACTAGAATAGTAGGATCTGGTGGAATGCCTAGTTCACATTCTTCACTTGTTATGGGCTTATCTACTGCAGTTGGATTAAAACATGGTTGGGGAAGTGATTTATATGTTATTTCTTTAATTTTTAGTTTAATTGTGATGTATGATGCATCAGGTGTTAGAAGAGCTGTTGGAAAACAAGCTTCACTTTTAAATAGAATAATAAAGGATTTATATAAACATAAAAGAATTTTGGAAGGTGAATTAAAAGAGTTAGTAGGGCATACTCCAAAAGAGGTTTTTGCAGGTGCTATTTTAGGAATTATTGTTGCAAATTATTATTTATAAGACTAAAATTATACAAACTTATTGAATAAAATTGTTTTTTTAGATAAAATATAGAAAACGGTTAAAAGGAGTTTACTTTATGGTTGATAAAAATAAAATTGTTGTGAATATTATGAGTAAGGATTATACTTTGAAAAGCGATGATTCTGTTGAACATATGAAGAATGTATCAGAATTTGTTAAGAAGAAAATAGCAGATATTAAATCAAATAATAGAAGGCTGAATTCAGTTACATTAGCTGTTCTTAGTGCGCTTAATATTACAGATGAATATTTTAAAATATTGGATTATAATAAAGAGCTTGAAAAAAGAGTAGAAAATCCAGAATATGAACTCCGTGTTATAAAAGATAAATTAAATCATATTACTAAAGAATTTGATGAAAAAAATCGTGCCTATAATAAAATTATAAATGAATTTAATTCCCTTTTTGAAAATTCAGCTGTTTATGAAAATGGACTTAATGAACTTAGAGATAATGTAAATGATTTAAAAAGAGAAATTCAACTTAAAGAAGAGGAAATTAAAGTTTCTGATGAAAAAATAAAAGGTTTAAAAGAAAAAATAGAAACTAAAGATAAAATAATTAATGAATCTAAGCAAGAGCTTGACGAATTTATTAATGAATTTGATGAAAGACATAGTAATTAAGTGGTATTTTACCACTTTTTTTTTGGAGGTTTATATGAAAAATGTTGAGATATTAGCACCAGTTGGTAATTTTGAAAATTTGCAGGGAGCAGTGCTTGGTGGAGCAGATGCTGTATATTTATCAGGTAAGGAATTTGGTGCGCGTAGTTTTGCTAAAAATTTCAGTAATGAGGAATTAAAGGAAGTTGTTGAGTATTGTCATCTTAGAAATGTAAGTGTTTATATTACAGTAAATACATTAATAAAGGAAAATGAAATTAAAGATATAATTAAATATATTAAGTATTTATATTTAATTGATGTTGATGCTTTAATTATTCAAGATATTGGAATTGCTACTTTAGTAAAAGAATTGCTACCTGATTTTGAAATTCATGCATCAACTCAAATGACTGCACATAGTTTAGAGGATGTAAAATACCTTGAGAAAATGGGATTTGATAGAGTAATTTTATCTAGAGAAGTATCGATTGAAGAAATTAGAGAAATAAAAAAGAACTCAGATGTTGAACTTGAAATATTTGTACACGGCGCACTATGTGTTTCTTATTCAGGACAATGTTTAATGAGTAGTTTTATTGGTGGAAGAAGTGGTAATAGAGGTAAATGTGCTCAACCATGTAGAAAAAAATATGAATTGATTGATAATAATAGTAAAAGAACAATAAAAACAGGTAATTTAATATCTCCTAAGGATTTATCTACAATTGAGTATTTAGATGAATTAAAGGATTTAAACATATCTTCATTAAAAATTGAAGGAAGAATGAAAAGTAAAGAATATGTTTATACTGTAGTAAATGCTTATAAAACTGGATTAAAAGAAAATAATTTAAGGAAAGTTTTTAATAGAGATTATACTAAAGGATTTCTTTTCAATGAAGAGTTAAAAGATTTTACAACAAAAAACATACCTGGAAATACTGGTTATTATATTGGTAAAATAAAAAATGTGCGAAATAATCAAATAGAATTAATTCTTGAAAGCGATATCGTTTTACAAGATGAAATTCAAATAAGAAGAAATGGAAGTTCTGTTGGGGCAAGAATTGAAGTTATTTTCAGAAACGGTAAAAAAGTTACTGAAGCAGCAAAAGGTGATTTTGTAAAAATTAAATTTATGAAAAAAGCTGTTATTGGAGAAAGTGTATTTAAAACTTATGATGTAAAATATAATAAATCTGTTGATAAGATTTTAAATGATAAATCATTAAGTATTGAGATTGATTTTTTTATGAATAATGAAATTGGAAAAAATCCGGTTTTAACTGTAATTGATAAAAAAGGAAATTCTGTTACTGAAACTCTTGATTTTACTATTCAGAAAGCATCAAATAAACCTGTAACAAAAGAAAAAATCATTGAGAATTTAAATAAGTTGGGTAATACCCCTTATTTAGCTTCAAATATTGAAATAACAGGCGATGAAGATATTTTTCTTCCTATTAGCAAAATAAATGAAATAAGAAGAAATGCAATAATAAAATTAAATCAAAAAAGAAAGAAATGGCATAATAGAAGTAATGAAAAGATGTCATTAAAGAAAACTAGAAAGAAAAGAACTAATGAAAAAAAATTATTTATCAATGTTAGAAATTTAAAGCAGCTTGATGTAGTTTTAGATTATCAAGTTGATGGTATTTATTATTCAGATATTGAAACTTTTGATGAAGCATTAGCTCTTTCTGAAGGTAAGAATATATATTTATCACTTAATAGAATAACTGACAGTGAGCTTTATAAAAAAATTGATAAATTTAGAAATAGAAATATTAAGTTTCAAGTTGCAAATATTGGACAACTTAGATATTTAAAGGATGAAATAGTGACTGGAAATTATCCTTTAAATGTTTTTAATTCTTTTTCGTTAAACTATTATGCTTCAAAAGACCTTGAAAGAGTTACTTTGTCAACTGAATTATCATTAAACGAAATGAATGAGATTTCAGATTTTGCAAAATGTGAAACAGAAGCTATAATTTATGGATATATTCCAGTAATGACTACAAAATATAATTTTATTGAAAAAGATAGCAATTTAATGTTAAAAGATGCGTTTGATGAAGAATTTAATTTACATTTTGTAAATGATAATATAATGGAAATATATTATTCAAAAACATTGTTTATGTTAGATAATTACAGAGATTTATTAGATAGTAAAATTGATGTTTTTACAGTTAATTTTACTATTGAAAGTGAAGAACTTATGAGAGAAATAATAAAAAGCCATGTATTTTTAGTAAATGACGAAATAAATAAAGATTTTATAATGATTAGAGATAATTATAAAATGCAATTAAATCAAACAAAAGGTCATTTTTATAGTGGCGTTTTGTAGGAGGGATTTATGAATAAAAGAGCAATTAAAGTTCTTGAATTTAATAAAATATTAGATATGTTAAAAGAGAAAGCCATGTCTAATTTAGGTAAAGTAGAAATTGAAAATATAACTATTAATAAAGAAATAGATATTGTAAAAAGAAGACTTAAAGAAACACAAGAGATTGTTGATATAATGAATGGTTATGGACATATCCCTTTTGGAGCTTTTTATGATTTATCAAGAGAGATAAGTATTGCAAAAATAGGTTCATATTTAAGCATAAAGCAGATTTTAAGAGTTGCAGATACAATGAGAACTGCAAGGAAAATGAAAGCTTATATTGTTAAAATTGAAAAATCTAATATTAAATTTCCTATTATAAATGATATGGTTAATAATGTTCAATCATATAAATATATAGAGGATAATATTTCAAATGCAATTCTTAATGAAGAAGAGATCGCAGATCATGCAAGTCCCGAACTTTTTAAAATTAGAAATAGTATTAGAAAGACAAATGAACAAATTAGATCTAAATTGGATCATATTGTTACTAATCCAAATACGCAAAAATACTTGCAAGATAATTTAATTACTGTTAGAAATGATAGATTTGTAGTACCTGTAAAAAGTAACTATAAAAATATGATTAAAGGTATAGTACATGATAGATCAGCTAGTGGAATTACATTATATATTGAACCTAACGCTGTTGTTGAACTAAACAATAAACTTAAAGGTTATAGAATGGATGAGGAAGCTGAAATAGAAAGAATATTATATGAACTTACTGAGATGATAGCTGAAATTTCTGATGGTTTAGAATCTAATCAAGTGATTTTAAAGAAAATAGATATGATTATTGCAAAAGCAAATTTATCTATAGAAATGAATGCTATTATGCCTGAAGTGAATAATGAAAAAAATCTTAGAATTATTAATGGAAGACATCCTTTAATTAGTAAAAATGATGTTGTTCCATTAAATATTTGGCTAGGTAAAGATTTTACTTCACTTGTAATTACAGGACCTAATACAGGTGGAAAAACAGTTACACTAAAAACTGTTGGTCTTCTTACTATTATGACTATGGCAGGACTTCATATTCCTGCAGATTATGGAACAGAAATTAGCATATTTGATGAAGTTTTTGCAGATATTGGTGATGAGCAAAGTATTGAACAAAGTTTATCAACTTTTTCCTCTCATATGACAAATATTGTTAGTATTCTGAAGAATGTAACTTCTGATTCGCTTGTTTTATTTGATGAGCTTGGAGCTGGTACTGATCCTACTGAAGGAGCTGCTATTGCAACTAGTATTTTAAAAAAATTATTTGAAAGAAAAGTAATAACTGTTGCTACTACACATTATAATGAATTAAAGGAATATGCTTTAATTGAAGATGGAATAGAAAATGCTTGTGTTGAATTTAATGTTGAAACACTAAGTCCAACTTATAAAGTTTTAGTAGGTGTTCCTGGTAAATCAAATGCTTTTGAGATTTCAAGGAAACTTGGATTATCTGAAGATGTTATTGATGAAGCTCAAGCACATATAAAAAGAGAAAATGTTAGATTTGAAGAAGTTATATCGCATATTGAAAATGATAGAAAAATATCTCAAAGAGAAAGAGATGAAGCAATTAATTTAAGAATTGAAATAGAAAAATTAAAGAAAAAAATTGATCTTGAAAAAGAGACACTAGAGAATCGAAAAAGAAATATGATTAGGGATGCAAAAGAGGAAGCAAGAAAAATTTTAAAAGGTGCAAAGATAGAATCAAAAGAAATTATTAATGAACTTAGAGAAATTGAAAAAAATGCAAAAGTAGAAGTCGATAATAAAAGAATTGAACAATTAAAGTCAGAGATAAATGAAAAAATTGGTGAACAGAGTGAAGTAATATTTAATTCTGATACAAATCATAAAGCGCCTGATAAACTAAAAGTAGGTGATTTAGTAAAAATTGTTAGCTTAAATCAAGAGGGCAGCGTTTTAGAAATTAATGGAAATAATATTACTGTTCAAACTGGAAGTATGAAAATAAACATTGATAAAAGCAATTTAAAAGCAATAAAAAGTTTAAAGAAGAATAAAAATAAAAAAACAGAAATTAAACCTAAAAAGAAACATATTAAAACAGTTAAATCTATAAATAGTGAAATTGATATTAGAGGGATGAATGTTGATGAAGCGTCATTAGTACTTGATACTTATTTAGATGAAATTTATTTATCTAGTATAAATGAAGCTAGAATAATACATGGAAAAGGTACTGGAGCATTAAGAGTTGGAGTTAGAGAGTTTTTAAGAAGTCATTATCATGTTAGTAAAATACGTGATGGTGCTTATAATGAAGGGGGGACAGGAGTAACAGTAGTTACTTTAAAATAATGTATATAGTAAGTGCATGTTTAATGGGTGTAAATTGCAAATATAGTGGTGGAAATAATAAGAGTGAAGAAGTCATTGATTTTTTAAAAGATAAAGAATTTACATTAGTTTGTCCAGAACAGCTTGGTGGTCTTGCAACTCCAAGAGTGCCAGTAGAGATTGTAAATGGAGAATATTTAAATAAGGTTGGGGAGAATGTATCTACTAATTTTATTAATGGTGCAAATGAAACACTAAAAATTATTAAAATGTATAAGAATATTGAACTTATTATTTTAAAAGACGGAAGTCCTTCATGTGGAAGTGAAAGAATATATGATGGTACTTTTTCAAACATTAAGATTGATGGTATGGGATGTACTGCTAAATTACTTATGGAAAAAGGATATAAAATAAAAAGTGAAAATGATTTTTAAAATAAAAAAAATATGATATAATCAAAAACTGAAAAAGGAGATGGTAAAAATGGTTAAAAACCCAATAGTTACAATTGAAATGGAAAATGGAGATATAATGAAAGCAGAATTATATCCAGAAGTTGCACCTAATACTGTAAACAATTTTATTTCTTTAATAGAAAGCAAATATTATGATGGATTAATATTCCATAGAGTTATTAAAGGATTTATGTTACAAGGTGGATGTCCTGATGGAACAGGAATGGGTGGCCCTGGTTATTCAATTAGAGGTGAATTTGCATCAAATGGTTTTAATAATGAATTAAAACATGAGCCAGGAGTTTTATCTATGGCAAGAAGTCAAATGCCTAATTCAGCTGGTTCACAATTTTTCTTAATGCATAAAAACTCACCACATTTAGATGGCGATTATGCTGCATTTGGTAAAGTTATTGAAGGAATGGATATAGTTAATGTAATTGCTGAAACTCCAACTGATAGAAGAGATAGACCAAAAAATGATAAAGTTATGACTTCAGTTACAGTTGAGTTATTTGATGTAGAATACCCAGCAGTAGAAAAATACTAATAATAATAAATGATCAAGTTCTTTGAATTTTGATCATTTTTTTTATTATATATAGAAAGGGAGAAATGATGAAATTAGAGAGTGAAAGATTAAAACTTCGTATACTTAAAAAGAATGATATTAATGATATTATGAAATTTTGGGGGAATCAAAAAGTGATGAGTTTTTGCCCAGGAACTATCGCAAATCCGGTTTCATTAAAAAAGACAGTTGATTTTTATGAAAATTTACAAAAAACAAGAAATTTTTCTGTTTATGGAGTGGAATTGAAATCTGAAGGAATATTAATTGGTGCTTGTGGATTCAATCCGACCGAAAATGATGATAAAATAGAATTAATTTATCATTTTGCAGAAAATTATTGGGGCTATGGTTATGCCACTGAAGCTTGCGAATGTGCTATTAATTATATTAGAAGTTTAGAAAATATAAATATAATAGAAGCTAGTGTTATTAAAGAAAATTCAGCTTCTGAAAAGATATTACTGAAATTGAATTTTGAGTTTATTGGAGAAAAATATTTTGAAGATTCAAAAAGCTTTGAGAATTGTTATGAATTTATGATATATTAGAATAAACGATATTAGGGGGTTATAAAATGTTGAAAATTGATTATATTGATTCACTGGCTATTGTGGATAAGAAATTCAAAATTATACATTCATATCGTTATAATCCGAGATTTGATGACGAGGTTTTGGATAATAGCTATTTAGAATATATAGGTAAAAATTTTTTTGAAGTTTATCCTGAAATAGTGCAAAGCGAAAGCTCAATGACTGATGCTATAAAAAATAATCGTGTTGTTTATAATGAAAAACAGATGTTTGTTGATTATAGAGGCAGAGTTTTTAATACAAGAAATATAACGATTCCAATCGTTAGAGAAGGAAATATTGTTGGAGCAATAGAACTTTCTAAAGATATTACTTCAATTGATGATTTAGAGAAAATATCGGAAAAAAATAATTTTGTTAAAAAAGAAGAAAATATTACAAAAAAAATTGAAAATATTGAGTTTGAGGATATATTGACTGTAAATGAAGGAATGAAAGAGAATATTAGAATGGCAAAAATATTTGCTAAATCTTTGAGTCCATGTTTGATTTATGGAGAAACTGGAACAGGAAAAGAACTTTTTATTCAAGCGATGGCTAATTATCGAGGAATTAAAAAAGAAAAAAAAATTGCACTTAATTGTGCTGCTGTTCCTGAAAACTTAATAGAATCTATTCTTTTTGGGTCGGTTAAAGGGGCATATACCGGTGCATGTAAAAGAATAGGAATTTTTGAACAAGCTCACAATGGAATCATTTTTTTAGATGAAATTAATTCAATGCCGCTACAAATTCAAGCGAAACTTTTACGTTTTTTACAGGATGGTGTTGTAAGAAAATTAGGGTCAGAAAAAGAAAAGAAAATTAATGTGAAAATTATTGGAGCAATGAACTGTGAGCCTTTAGAAGCAATCGAAAAAGGTTTTTTAAGAGAAGATTTATTTTATCGTTTGAGTAGTAATTTGATTTGCTTGATTCCGCTCAGGGAGAGACGAGAGGATATTCCAATTTATGTAGAAAATTTTATTAAAGAATTTAATGAAATTTATCAAAAAAATGTCGATGGAGTCACAACCGTTTTAATGGATGTTTTTATGGCTTATGATTGGAAGGGTAATGTACGCGAAATCAGGCATATTCTTGAATCAATGGTTTCTATAACAAATGAAAAAACATTAACAATTAAGCATTTACCAATTTATATGAAAGATAGAATCTTTAGCGAACCTAAAGGAGGTGCTAAAATAAATTTAAAAAAAATTCATACTCTTTCATTAACGGAAGCAGTAAGTAAAATAGAAAAGGAATTAATTGAAAGAGCACTAAATTGGACAAATGGACATTTAACAAAATCTGCTGAAATGCTTCGAATTCCAAGACAAACATTGAAATATAAGATGCAGAAACTAAAAATAGAACGAAAAAATTACAAATAAGACAAAAAATTGTCGTTATTATATTATTTTCGCCAAGTATATGGCGAAAATTTTATTGTAAATAGAAATTTTGCCAATATTTTGGCGAAATCATTTATATATAATTATCATATTTTTTAGATGTTGAAATTCCAACATTTATACGATTATAAATGTTTGGCATCAATATTGCAAAGTATATAAATGATAAAATGAAAATCATAATAAATTTGTGAATAAAGTGAGTATAGTAGATATAAGTATTGATAGTTTGGAGGAGATAAATAATTAATTAAAAATCTTTTGATAAAGGAAAGATTATAAATTTATACTTTGCTAGAAATTACAGAAAATTATGAAAATTGAGAAAATTGTGGAAAAATATATTGATAATGTATTTGAAATTATTGATACTTAAATTAAATAATATTATATGTATAATGCAATTTCATGCAATATTATGCTTGTAGGTAGATTTGGAGGTGGTGTTTTAGTGATTAAATATGTAACAAAAAGATTATTGTTACTTATTCCGATTTTGATTGGTGTTGCATTCCTTATTTTTACAATTATGGAATTTACTCCTGGTGATCCAGCAGTAAAAATTCTAGGGATTGAAGCACCTCAAGAAGCGGTGGAACAGTTGAGAGAACAATTGGGATTAAATAGGCCGTTTGCCGTCAGATTTTTTGATTACATATACAAAATTGTTACAAGATTGGATTTTGGAATGTCATGGAGAACTAAGAATCCTGTTTTTATGGATATAATTCCAAGAATCCCTGTTAGTGCAACGCTCGCTTTTTTAGGAATAGCATTTGCCACCCTTTTTGGAATCCCCTTGGGTGTTTTATCTGCAGTAAAGCAGTATTCTAAAAGTGATAATGTTTTAAGAGTTGTTTCAACGATTTTAGTTGCAGTACCAACATTTTGGTTGGCTATGCTGTTGATTTTGGCTTTTTCATCCTATTTGGCATGGTTACCAGCTGGTGGTGTTCATTCTTATGTAGGTTATATAATGCCAGTTATAACATGTGGTGGACCTTATGGAAGTGCAATTTTAAGAATAACTCGTTCTACAATGCTTGAAGAAATAAGGCAAGATTATGTGCGTACTGCAAGGGCAAAAGGTGTACCAAATAATATTATTATATATAAGCATGCATTACAAAATGCATTGTTGCCTGTTATTACAACTATTGGACAGAATTTTGGTGCAATACTTGGTGGATCAGTTGTTGCGGAAAGTGTTTTTTCTTTACCTGGAATAGGATCTTTAGTTATATTAGGAATTAAGTCTAAAGATACACCAACGGTTATTGCTAGTGTTCTTCTGATTGCTTTCTTTTTTGCAATCGTTATGTTAGCTGTTGATCTGATGTATGCATTCATCGATCCACGAATTAAAGCGAAATACTTTAAAGCAGAATAGGAGGTGTTGAAATGATACTACAAGCATTAAAAAACAATAAAAATGAGAATAAGAAAAACATAACTGACGGAAGACGAAAAAGTATGTGGAAAGAAATTGGAAAGCGTATGATTAAAGATAAGCCTAGTCTTATAAGTTTTATATTCATAGTAGCGCTTATTCTAGTGTCAATATTTGCAAATTTTCTAATAGACGTTGATTTAGTTACAGCACAAAATGGTGCTGAACGAATTCAATCTCCTTCTTTTGCACATTGGTTCGGCACAGATCTATATGGGCGTGATATTTTTGCTCGTGTAGTTTACGGTTCGCGTGTTTCATTATCTATTGGAATAATAACAGTTTTAATTTCTACATCAATTGGCGGGCTATTGGGTGCAGTTGCCGCATATTTTGGAGGTTTGTTAGATGACATAATTATGAGAGTTACAGATGTTGTTTTAGCAATTCCTGAACAACTTTTAGCAATGTGTGTTGTGGCTGCCATGGGGGCGACTCCAACAAGTGTAATTGCGGCTTTGAGTATTGCCGTTATACCAACCAGAACTAGGCTTGTTCGTTCAACAGTTCTTGGAATAGTAGATACAGAGTATGTTGAGGCAGCACGTGCTTCTGGAATGGGAAACATAGGAATTATTGTAAAAGAAATTATGCCAAATACGCTTGGTCCAATTATTGTAGTTTCAACTCAAGGTATAGCAAGTATAATGCTTACAGCTTCAAGTTTGAGTTATCTAGGCGTAGGTATACAACCACCAACACCTGAGTGGGGAGCAATTATTTTTGAAGCCAGAGAGTTTCTTCGATTAGCTCCATATATGTGTATTCTTCCAGGGCTCGTTATTGTAGTAACAGCATTGGCATTTAATTTAATGGGTGATGGATTGAGAGATGCTTTGGATCCTAGGCTTAAAGATTAATTATTGTGATGATAATTTTGAATAGATAGTAATAAAAAGGAGATAATAAAATGAAAGATGAATTGCTAAAGATTGAAAAACTTGAAGTAATCTATAAAACTTCGGAGGAGACGGTTCAGGCAGTCAATGGCATAGATATAGTACTCAATAAAGGTGAAACACTAGGATTGGTTGGTGAAACTGGAGCTGGTAAAACAACAACAGCTTTGTCAATAATGAGACTACTTCCCGAAAGAACAGGCAAAGTTCTTTCGGGTAATGTGACCTTTGAGGGTGAAAATATTTTTGAATTGTCGGATGAAGATATGCGTATGAAAATACGTGGTGAGAGAATTGCAATGATATTTCAAGATCCAATGACAGCACTTAATCCAGTAATGACAGTGGGAGATCAGATTAGCGAAGCTATATATTATCATTCCGAGAAGACTAATGCTGCAGGTATTGCAGCACGAGTGGATAAAGTTCTAGAATTGGTTGGAATTTCACCATCTAGAAAGAATGAATACCCACATCAATTTTCAGGTGGAATGAAACAGCGAGTTGTTATAGCAATTGCATTGGCTTGTGAACCAGTACTATTAATTGCTGATGAACCAACAACGGCATTAGATGTTACAATTCAGGCTCAAGTACTTGAAATGATGGGCGAACTTCGAGATCGTCTTGGTACTGCAATGATTATGATAACTCATGATCTAGGTGTTGTCGCACAGATTTGTGATAAAGTTGCTGTTATGTATGCAGGAGAAATAATAGAATCTGGAAATATGGAAGATATATTTGTAAGTAAGGAGCATCATCCTTATACAGAGGGTCTTTTTGGTGCGATACCTGATTTAGCAAGTGAAGCGAAGCGTTTATCACCTATTACTGGTCTGATGCCTGATCCTTCAAGACTTCCTCAAGGCTGTAATTTTCAGGAACGATGTTCTCACTGTATGGAAATTTGTACTAAAAAAAATCCTGAAACGTATGTTAACGGGACACATAAGATCTCCTGTTTTCTATTTAAAAATAAAGAAGATAGAGGAGATGGTGATGAAAAAAAATGATAAAGCAACACCTATAGTTGAATTGAAGAATTTCAAAAAATACTATGATGTTGGAGGTCATAGAAAATTGCATGCTGTTGATAATATTAATGCTAGCATATTCGCCGGGACAACATTGGGAGTGGTTGGAGAATCTGGATGCGGAAAAACAACTCTTGGTAGGGCGATGTTAAAACTTATTAAGCCTACGAGTGGGGAGATAATTTTTGAGGGTGTTGATATATCAGAGCTTACACCTAAAAAAATGCAACCATATAGACAGTCAATGCAGATTATTTTTCAAGATCCTTATTCCAGTTTAAATCCACGAAAAACAATTTATGAGTCAATCGCTAGTCCATTGATTGTGAATAAAATTTTTAAAAATTCAAAGGATGTTGAAAATCGTGTCCACGAAATGATGAAAATGGTGGGTTTGGCAGAAAGACTTGTAAATTCGTATCCACATGAGTTAGATGGTGGTCGTCGTCAACGTGTTTGTATAGCTAGGGCGCTTGTTTTGAAGCCTAAATTTATAGTTTGTGATGAGCCTGTTTCAGCACTTGACGTATCAATACAAGCACAGATATTGAATCTTTTAATGGATTTACAGGATGAAATGGGTTTAACATATATGTTTATTACTCACGATTTGTCAGTAGTAAAGCATATATCTGATGAAATATTGGTTATGTATCTAGGACAATGTGTAGAAAAAGCGCCTTCATCGGAACTTTTCAAAAATCCATTGCATCCATATACAAAAGCATTGCTTTCAGCGATACCAATAGCAGATATTTCTTCGAGAAATAGAAAAATTCAAGTAGTTAGAGGAGAGTTAACTAGTCCAATAGATCCTGAAAAAGGATGTCGTTTTGCTCCAAGATGTAAATATTCTCAGGCTGGATGTTTAGGGAAGGAAATACCATTAATTGAAGTCGAGCCAAATCATTATTTGGCTTGTCCATACTGGGAACAAGCAATTGATAATTAGTGATTTAGCACTTTTGTGCTTTATATAATAATAAGGGGGAGTAATTAATGAAAAAGAAAAATTTTAGGATATTTGCTTTATTACTTTGTTTGGTTATGGTTTTTTCAGTAACAACAGGTTGTGGTGCAACTGGAAGTGCGATTGAAGATGATGGAGAAAGAACAGTTGTAGTATATGTTGCAGATATTTTCAATACATTGAATCCATTTGATACAGGAGCATTCTCTGATGCCTATGTATTCAATCAAGTTTATGAAACTATGGTTCAAGTAGATGATGTTGGTGTTCCAATTCCATGTTTGGCAGAATCATGGGAAATTAGTGATGATGCGTTGACTTATACAGTTAATTTAGTAAAAGATGCTAAATTCCATAATGGAGAAAATTTCAAAGCTTCAGATGTTGTTTTCACTTATACTTATGCGAAAGATTTTCCTGCAAAAAGAGCTTTCTACTCAATGGTAGATAAAGTTGTAGCATTAGATGATTATACAGTTGAATTTACACTTAATAAACCAAGTCCTCTTTTCTTTTCGCACTCGCAACAAATGCCAATTGTAAGCGAAAAATTTGTCACTGAACAAGAAGGTAATATATCAAAAAGTGCATGTGGTACAGGTCCGTATGTAATTGAAACATTTGATCCTGCTGTTAAGACAGTACTTACAGCAAATGAAAATTATAGATTAGCAACTGCCGAAATAAAGAGTGTTGAACTTAGATACATGAGTGATTCATCATCAGCTGTTGTTTCACTTGAAACAGGAGATATTGACTTTATGTCTGTGCCACCTGTAATGGCTGGTTCTTTTGAAGGTAAAGATGGATTTACAACTAAAAGAACATTACCATTTTATACAGCAGTTATTGCAATGAATACTAAAGTAGAACCTTTTGGTGATAAATTAATACGTCAAGCTTTTTCTTATGCTGCTGATAAACAAAGTATAATAGATATTGCTTATGAAGGATTTGGAACAGAAGCAAAACTTCAAGCTTATACTAATTCTTTTGGAGTAGATCTTACTGATGTAGAAGATTTCTCTTATAATCCTGAAAAAGCTAAAGCTGTACTTGCTGAAGCTGGTTATCCAGATGGTATGAATCTTACTGAAGAATTTGGTGTAAAATTATTAACAATACCAGGAACATTCCATGAAAAAGTTGGTCAAGTATTCCAAAATAATCTTGCTGACATAGGTGTTGTAGTAGAACTTCAAAACACTCAGACTCCTGATGAAGATGTAGAAAGTGGAAACTTTGCAATTATGAATCAAGGTGCAACATACAGAACAGATTTTTCTTATAATGAGTGTAATTATGGTTCAATAGGTATTGGTGGAAATAATTATTCTCAAATGAATGAACCTTATGTTGATGAAATGTTTACTAAAGGTGCTATAGAAACAGATCCTGAAAAAAGACAAGTGATATATAAAGAATTAATTGAATGGCTTGTTGATTATTGTCCAGGAATTCCAGTTTTTCACAAACAAGAAATATATGTTTGGAATGAAGAATTGAATGCAGATGCGCATAACTCAGGTATGTTTCCATTCTTTGTTTATGAATGGAGTTGGAAGTAATATTTAGAAAAAGGAGATGCGGAACTATTGATTATTTCGCATTTTCCTTTATTGGTATTTATATCCAAATTAAAAAATAAAAGATTTGATTAATAATGAATATTAATCATTATTAGATACATTAAAAAAACCTGGAGTAATTTATAACAATATAGTTATAAGTTGTTTTACTCACAGGATTAAAAAAAATATTATATTAAGTATATCACGAAATTAAAAAGAATTCATATGATTATTAGAATTATAGTAATAAAAAGTTTTGCTGAAAAGCAATTGTAGTTTTGGAATTGAAAAAAAGAAGAGAAGTATTAATGTATTTTAATGATATAGATGAATCTGTGACAGAAAAGTAGATACTTCTTTCAATAAAAGGAGAAAAAAATATGAAAATAGCAGTTTTGGGATCTGGTAATGGTGCTCATGCAGTTGCATTTGAATGGGCGCAAGCAGGTAATGATGTATTTATGTTTGATTTTGAACGGTTTTCAAAAAGTGTAGATTTAATAAGAAAGGCTGGAGGTATTACTTCAGAAGGTGAGTTGGAAGGTTTTCAGAAGATTGCTTATGTTGGTCATGATATTGAGAAAGTTTTAGAAGGAGCAGATTTGATATTTGCTGTTGGACCTGCATACAGCACGAAAGCTTTCGGTGAAGCATGTAAGCCTTTTGTTAAAAAAGGACAGAAGTATGTAATATGTCCAAGTTCTTGTGTTGGAAGCTTTGTTTTCAAAAAAGCATTGGGATTGGATTTCAAAGATGAATCAGTAATAATTGCAGAAACTTCAACTTTGCCATATGCAGTAAGAATTATAGGTGATGCAAAAATAGCAGTATACAACCGATTGAAGGGTGGGTATTTTATTGCTGCTTTGCCAACAAAATATACTCAGGAAATTTTCGAGTTGTTAGTTCCAGTATTTGATACAATGAAACCAGCAGAGAATGTTCTTAAAACAACACTTCAGAATGCAAATCCTGTCATTCATCCTGCCGTTACATTGTTAAATTCTGCTTTGATTGAAAGAACACAGGGAGATTTTTTATTCTATGAAGAAGGTATTACACCAGCTGTTGGGAACTTAATGAAGGCTGTGGATGATGAAAGAATTTCAATTGGGAAGAAATTAGGAGTAGAAATTATATCTGATCCAGTTTTAGGAATGGAACAAGGGTATATGATGGATAGTTCTTATGATATAGGTTATTCAAAAGCCCCAGGATTTAAAGGTATTAAAGCACAATCTAAGCTTGACTATAGATATTTTAACGAAGATGCAGGTTATGGTTTGGTTTTTTTAATAGATCTTGCTAAACAAATTGGAGTAAAAACACCTATTATGGATGCTATTTTAAAAGTAGTGTCAACAATAATGGAAAGAGATTACGAAAAAGAGAAAGCTAGAACTATGGAAACAATAGGTTTGGAAAATTATAGTTTGGAAGAATTAAAAAGTATTCTTTAATTATTATTTTTTCAAAAAAGATACAAAAGTATAAATGCTGAATATGTAATAAAAATTAATATTAAATTAAGTTAATGTGTTAATACTAAAAAAGTGTAGAGCCATAGGTAGTAGATTTAAATCTGAATAGCTATGGTTTTACACAGATTATGTTACAGTCTCACTTATTTAAAAACAAATAATTATTTTTAAATATATATTATATTATAACCTTGTTTTTCAATAAATTTTATTAAATCGCTAGATAATAAACTGACAGTTGCAGTATTTCTATTTGGATGAAATGTTGCTTTTTCATATTCTAGAATTTCTTTATCAATAATTACATTTACATCGTTTTCAATATCATTAATTAATCCAAATGGACCTACTGAGCCAGGTTCTAAATTTAAATGTTTTTTTAATCTTTTGCTTGATGCAAAAGATAAACTAGTGCTATTTATTTCCTTAGATAAATCTTTAAGTTTAATTTCTTTATCTTCTAGTAATACTACTAAATAATGTTCATTTCCTTTTCTATTTCTTAAAAATAAGTTTTTACAATGAGCTCCAGGAATATTTGTAGAAATTCCTTTAGCTTCATTTACCGTATAAACTTCAACATGTTCAAAAATTTCATATTCAATATTTAATGATTCTAAGTAATTAAGAATATCCATAATATCTCCCTTTTATTATTAACTTTCTAAAATATATCCTCGTCCATGAACTGTTTTTATATATTTTTCATAATTACTGTTAAGTTTTTTCCTTAATCGCATTATAGAAGTAGTAACCGTGTTTAAATCATAATGATTGCTTCCCCATACTTCTAATAGTATTTCTTGTTTATTAAGAATAATATTTTTATTTGATAATAGGAAGAACAACAATTTATATTCGTTTTTTGATAAAATAATTTCTTCTTTATTAATAAAAACTCGCTTTGAGTTGGTGTTTAATGTTATACCTTTAGCGTTAAGAATATCTGATTCCTTAGAATCATATTCATTTACGCGCCTTAGATGAGCTTTAATTCTGCTAGCTAGAAGCATAAGATCAAATGGTTTTGTTATATAATCATCAGCACCTACATTAAAACCTTTTATTCTGTCAATAGAGCTAGTTTTAGCACTTAAGAATATAATTGGTATATTGTATGTTTCTCTTATTTTACGACAAATATTGATGCCTGCATCTGTATCTTCATTTAATGAAATATCAAGTAAAAGCAAATCTGTAGTTTCATCAATTAAAGCTAAAGCATCAAAAGTTGAATAACCTTTTATAATTTTATAATTAAAATTTATTAAAAAAGTTTCAACCATATCTACAATATCTTTCTCATCATCTATTACAAGTATCTTGTACATAACATACTCCTTTTTAAATATAACAAAATCATAACAATTTAATAGCATTTATATTTTATTATAAAAAAATTAAAAAATAAAGGTAAAATAAATATAAGTTGTTATTATAATATTCTGAATTTTTAAAAGGAGGCACCATGGAAAACAGAAATTTGAAAGAGAAATATGTTCCAACAATGAAAGATAAGTTTAATTTTTTTGTAATGTCAGCAATAGGAATATTTATGTTTTTTATTCCAATTACTATTGGAGGGAAGAAGACTATTCCTTTAGATCATGTTGTATCATTTGTTAAAGGTAATTTTCCTGGCTTTAGTGCATATTATGCATTAGTGGTAATTATTATGGGTGGATTATATCCTTTCTTTAAGAAAAATTGGAATAAAACTTTATTTGATTCAATTATGTCAATATTTAAATTAATTGGTATTGTAGTAGCATTTATGGCAATATTCAAAGTTGGTCCTGCTTTTTTATTTGAAAAAGATATGATTCCTTTTTTATATGATAAATTAGCAATATCTGTAGGACTTATTGTACCAATAGGAGCAACATTCTTAGCTTTTTTAGTAGGATATGGATTATTAGAATTTATTGGAGTACTTTTGAAACCAGTTATGAATCCAATATGGAAAACACCTGGAAGATCAGCAATAGATGCTGTAGCGTCATTTGTTGGTAGTTATTCTATTGGTTTATTAATAACTAATAAAGTGTATAAAGAAGGAAAATATTCGGCAAAAGAAGCTGCTATAATAGCAACAGGATTTTCAACAGTAAGTGCTACATTTATGATTATTGTTGCCAAAACATTAGGTTTAATGGATAGATGGAATTTTTATTTTTGGTCAACTTTAGTAATTACATTTTTAATTACAGCAATAACTACAAGAATATATCCATTAAGTAAAAAACCGGATGAGTATGTAGTAGATAATCCTATTAAAGAACCTGAAATTGAAGGTAATCTTTTAAAAGCTGCTTATGAAGAAGGACTAGCATCGGCTTCTGAAGGGCAACCATTAGCAGTTAGTGTAAAAGAAAACTTAGTAGATGGTTTTTTAATGGCTATGAGTATTTTACCATCAATATTGTCAATTGGATTATTAGGATTGATTTTAGCAAAATATACACCAGTATTTAAAGCAATTGGATATATATTTTATCCATTTACATTGCTTATGCAAATTCCTGAACCACTTTTAGCTGCTGAAGCATGTGCAATAGAAATAGCAGAAATGTTTTTACCAGCATTATTGGTTACAGGTGCATCATTATTAACTAAATATGTAATAGGTGTTGTATCTGTTGCATCAATACTTTTCTTTTCAGCTTCAATACCATGTATTTTATCTACTGATATACCGGTTAGTATAAAAGACATATTAATTATTTGGTTTGAAAGAACTGTACTTGCAATAATAATAGCAGGAGCAGTAGGACATTTATTTTTATAAATAATTACTAATTATGCTCCAGATTGTATATAATTGCCTAAAGGTTAATATAATCTGGAGTTTTTTTAAGGAGTTATTATGGATGTAAAAAGAAAAATAACAGTATCAATAGGAGTATTTTCTTCAATTTTAATTATTATTATTATTTATTTTGTCTATTCCGATGCATCTTATTTGCTGCAAGAAAATCAGAAAGAAATAATGAATATTCAATTAGACAGAGTAAGTGAAAATATTAGTTACTTAATGGAAGTTAATGAAAAAGAAACTGAGAAACTTTCAATAGATACACAAGTTGATAATTATTTTTATAAAAAAATAACTTCAAGACAATTAAATGAATATCTTATAGAATTAATGAATTCAAAAAATGAAGATAATTATTATAAAGATTTTTTTATATTAAATAAAGATGGGAAAATGGTATCAACTACAATGAAAAGTGCTGAACATTTAGATCTTTCAACAAGACCTTATTTTAAATTAGCAAAAGAAAATAGAAAAACTGTAAGTAGTAATATTTTAATTGCAAAATCAGATGGTGAATTAATAGTAATTACTTTAACCCCAATTATGGAGAAAAAAAATATTATAGCTTATGCTGGGATAGCTATAAAAGCAGAATTTTTCTCAAAATTCATTAATAAAATAAAACTTGGAAATAATGGATATTATATAATAGTTGATTCTAATGGATTTATTATTTCGCATCCAAATAAAGAATTAATTACCACAAATATTCAAAATTTGAATATTAGTAATGAAAGTAATAT
>JAUCFZ010000040.1 GCA_030377915.1 Clostridiaceae bacterium HSG29 | reverse complement strand
TTAATATAAAAAGCTTTATCATAATTCCATCTAAAATCATTTTCTTTTAGAATATCAATAATTCCTTTTTCAATAACTCTATTAAAATAATTATATCCTCTTCCTTTAAATAAATAAGCTAAACTAATTAAAGGCTCAAAACCTAAATTTTGATTTTTTATTTTAACAAAAGTTCCAATACCTTGTTTTTTTTCTAAATATCCTTCCGATACCAATATTTTAATTGCTTCTCTTACCGTAGCTCTTCCCACACTATAATTTTTCATCAATTCCTTTTCACTTGGAATTTTTGAATTCACTTCATAAAATCCTTGTTCAATTTTTCTTTTCATAGCATCTGCTAATTGAATATATAAAGAAATTGGAATATTTCTATTAAGCATATTTTTCTCCTTATCCGGTCATCCGCATCTATATTTTAAGTTTACAGAATTTTCTGTAAATAGTCAATAAGAAAGTAAAACAAAAATAAATCTTTTTCATTCAAATTTTTCAAAAGAATTTTCTTAGCTTAATTACATTAAATCAATACTAATACTATTTTAACTTTTCAATTAAATTCTTATGAGGTTTATTATAATGTCCAACACCGTCTAATTTTGGTGTATAAATTGATTTTGTAGGACACATATTATAACAAGCGAAACAAGATTCACACTTTGATTCATCAAATTTCGGATATCCATCAACCATGCTTATAGCATCATAAGGACATACTGATGCACATATGCCACAACCAGTACATTGATCTTTATGTACATTTTTCACTCCCATTTTATCCATGTTTATTATACTTAAAAGTTTTTTTGTAACTGAAATAAATATACTCTTTTTAATATTTTTTTCAGTAATTGTTCCTCCATTACTAAGTTGCGTTACTTTCGAATTCAAATTAGTTATAAATTCATTAAAACTCTCTAAATCATTATTCCTAGGATACTCTTCATTAGTTGTACCATTTTTAATAAGAGGCGGATAGTTTTCAGGTACATGTAATGAATATGCTTCTATTACTTTTAAATTAGAAGATTTTGCAGTTTGTGCCATTGTAAACAAAGTGTTGCCACTCATTTGCCCATAGGTATTAAACACAAAAGCTAATTTCCCATCCCCATTAAAATTTTGCATATATGTTTTCATTAACTGCCCCGGTTCAAAAAAATCAGTATACGTTGCAAATCCAATCAAATCATATGCAGAAAAATTTGGTTCCTCATCTGTTGTAATATCATAATATTCAAAAGTTACATTACTAATTTTCTTATCAATATATTCACACGCTAATTTTGTATTTCCTGTTAAGGAAAAATAACAAATAATACCTTTCATATTTTTACTCCTTTCAATTTTGATTAATTCGTTTTTATTGAATCCCAACATGCATTCAATATTTTTTCTTTCATATCATCATCTAATACTATTGTTTTAGAAATAGCATTCTTTGCAACTTGCATACTTACTCCAATAGTTAAATCACTAAGTAGTATAAGTGGTAAATCCTTAACTATTCCTTTATCTATACCATCCTTAATGAATTTAACAAAAATATTTATTTTCTCTAAATGATAGTTTTCTAATTGCGGAACTAAATGAGGTGCATTTTCAAATTGTTTAAAAAGTTTAAGTGCATTTGGATTATCTATGAAATAATTTACTGAGTTTATCCAAATAATTCCAAATTGCTCATAATATTTATAGTCTTCATTTATATCACTTAACGTAGCCTCTAGGAAATCATATTTCATTTTCTTATACAATTCACTAATCATGCTCTCCTTATTAGAAAAATAGTGATAGAAAACACCAGTGCTGATTCCAGATTCACTTACTATTTTTGACATAGGTACATTTAACCCATATTGGGCTACAGATAATAAAACTGCCTCATAGATTTTTTCTTTTTTACTGTTTTGGTTTTTTATCATAATATCTCCTCATCGTTAGAATGAACGTTCATTCTAGTAAAAGGATATAGCATTCTTACTTAAATGTCAACAAATAAAATTCCTGCGAAATGTTTTAGATAGGCCATTACGCTTCTTTAAATATTTATATGTATTTGCCACTCGATATAATATTCAATGAACTTTCCTAGACAATAAAAAATAACCTAATATAAAGTGTTTTATCTCATAGGTTATTTATTATAATCCTAGTTCTTCATCAACAATAATTATCACTTTAAGATCTTTTCATTACTTAATTCATTGATATTATTTTCTGTAATGTTTTTCTCTTCGTTTGTTCTTGTACATCATCTCATCTGCTTCTGCTAATATTTTTTTTGTTTTGTCAGCCTCACTTGTTTTCGTTGCATATCCAAAAGAAATAGAAACTGCTACTCCCTCTATTTCTTCTTTTTTACAAAGCTTTCCTATACGTCCAATCAGTTTTTCTGCTTCAAAACCGTCCGTTTTAGGTAATAAAACAACAAATTCATCTCCACCAATTCTAGCTACAATGTCATCTGCCCGGCAACTTTTTTTAATAATTTCAGCTACCTTTACCAAGAGTTTATCCCCAACAGTATGTCCAAATGTATCGTTTACTATTTTCAAGCCATTAACATCTCCCATCAATATGGTCAATGGCCAATTTCTCTCTGTATCAAGTCGGGTTAATTCAGTCTCAAAAAATCTCCGATTAAACAGTCCTGTTAAATAATCATAAAAACTTAAGTACTTAATTTCTTCACTCTTCTTATACTCTTCAGTCACATCACGAAAAACTAACACCGCACCAGTTACTAAACCTGCGATATCTCTAATAGGTGCGCAACTGTTAGCTATTTGGCATTCTGTACGATCCATAGCAATGAGCACTACATGCTCAGACAGAATTATGCTCGTTCCTTCACGAATAGCTCTAAAAACAGGGTTATCTACCATCTCATGAGTCTGGGAATTAACAATATGAAATACATCACCTATATTTTTCCCAAGCGCATCTTCTAACATCCAACCAGTTAACTTCTCAGCTACTATATTGAGATTCACAACTTTTCCTTCAACATCACAAGCAATTACACCATCACCAATGGAACGCAATGTAGCTGATAGATGTTCCTCACTATTTCGTAACTTTTCTTGGTGAGTACGGATATTTAAGTCAGTATGCTTAAGTATCATAAAAGTCATACCAAGCAACATAGACAGAATAAGAACACTCACTATACCTTCTTGCATTATATTACGATCAAACGCAACATTAATATCAGTAATATCGACCATTTTCAAGAGATGTCCTACCTCTTTATCTGAGGCATCAAAAAGAGGAGATATAATCACACGCCAGTCCCTGCCTAAATCGGTAATTTCATAATCAGTGATGCCGTGATAATCATCCATCGGATCATTATTCCCCAACTGCGCAAAAGCATCAGGAAGGTAGCCTTGGCTCGCATAGATAATCACACTATGAGACAAACGATCCCAGTCGACCTCTCGACCAAGCATATGCATACCCAATTCCCATGTTTCACGCTGAATCATATCTTTTTTTATAATAACTGCAATTTGAATTTCCTTATTCACATTCAATGATTGCCAAACATCCTCTATCTCTTTGCCAAGCTCTACATATCCCACTAGCATCTGGCCGTCAAAGACGGGTTGAACCACCCTCAAAGTAAAAGTGCCCAGTGGACCCAGTTCAATACCCCAAGCAGACTTTCCAGTGTTTTCTGCCTTTAGAGCTGTATATCGCTCTATTTTGTCTCCGTATTTTTCCGGTTTGTGAATTCTTAACAAACAAACACGGTTTACATCAAAAAAATAGAAATGAGTTAAGGATTGTTCCTGGTGTAGCGTTTCAAATAGCTCTTGCCAATCGGTCAAAAGGTGCTCTTTATCATTAATAGTCAAAGCCTTAAGCACACGGGGATCCAATGCGATTGACTGTGCAGCCGCGCTCAAACCGTTAGCCTGCTGTTTCAAAGTTAAATTCAAGTCATTAGTAACATTATCGCTAACCATATCAATTCTTTCGGAAATATTCATGGACTGTAATTTCCATATAATTGCAATTCCACTGACCATCAGTATTATTAATAAAATTGCCATAAACGGCAATAGATGTAACAAAATCGACTTAGATGAATTCGATACTTGCCCAGTAGCAAACCATACCACTAACAAGCAGATCACCAATAAGAATATAAGTCCCATAGGTAAGATAACTTTGGCAAATACATTCATATTCCATTTGTTGACTTCAATATCTATGCCAACTACAGCAAGCACTGTACCACTTTGAGTATCAATCAACGGAACTAATGAAGTAACCCACGTACCTTCTTTATCGGAGTATAGACCTTCTGTCAGTGGAACACCATCTTCAAATATATGGTGAAGGCTATTTGGAAATTTCTCATTGACCTGTCCTGGGAAGGAATAATTTTTAGAATCAACTGATTCGCTATCTACATAGAAAAATACAGTTCCATCCTCATTATAACCCATTAGATAAACAGAACGGTATTTCACATTATCTGCTTGAATAAAAACAAGTTGGTGTTTTAGTTGCAAATAATTTGGAGATTCTAAATCAGTCTTAGTACCAGTTAGGGTCTTGATACTTTCTAGGTTGATAGAATCGACTATCTGATATGTTTGTGAAATTTGCTCCTCGCGCATTTTACTGTCAACTCGAGTAACAAGCCCCCATGAACCTACAGCCCCAACCACTAAAACAATCAATAGTAGGCCTAGCAAAATACGGCGACCTCTAGATAAGCTTTTCAATTTTCGCTTCAGCTTAACTTTCATATTACTCATTTTTTTCATATATTTTCTCCAAATTCTACACCAATTTCACTTATGTCCAAATTCTATTTCATTCACTATTACATTGTATAATAAATACCCAACCGCATTTTTTCTAAACTATTAATTCATTAAAACAAACACATACCTAAACATTCAAATTAAGCGAATCATAACCTGTTTCACTCTTATAATTTAACAATCCTAAAATTCCGGATTCTAATGGAATTTATTTTAAAAAAAAACCTATAAAACAGAGTCGGTTAATATAGAGTAAGTACTCATTTTTAACCGTCTATCTTATAGGATTCATTTTTTGCTATTTAATTGCATTATCAAAATCAGATTTAATTTTTTTAAGTAAATCAGCATTTGTTAATAAATCAATTCCTGTTTGTGAAAGTGCTCCAATAATACTTTTCATTTGCTTATAAGCATAAGATGTTAATGTTGCTTTTGCAAATTCTTTTGTATGAGCTACTAGAGGAGTTTTACTAATTGAAAACATTGGATGAACAGCTGGACATTTATGGCTAACATTTCCAGCATCTAATGATCCTAATGAAGTATTGTTATCCATTAGTTGTTCAACATCATACTTTTTCATGTTTTCTAAAAGTAATTTATCAAAAAATTTATTTGAAGCAAAATTATCATAAGTTTTTTCATAATTGCTAATTTTAAGTTCTGCACCACTTGATAACGCTCCAGCTCTTGCACAATTTTTAACTTTTTCAATTAACTCAGTTAAATATTTTTTTGTAGTTGCTCGAACATAAAAATTAGCAACGGCTTTTTCAGGTACAATATTTGCTGCAACTCCACCTTCAGTGATAATTCCATGTATTCTTGCAGAAGATTCAATATGTTGTCTTAAAGCATTAATACCGTTAAAAGTCCCTATTACAGCATCCAAAGCATTAATTCCTTTTTCCGGATCTGAAGCTGCATGTGCTGCTTTTCCAATGAATTCAAACTCAATTGCTTCTATTGCTAACGACTGAATTGATGCATAAGATTCATCAGCAGGATGTGCCATTAAAACAGCATCAATATCGTTAAAGACACCTTGATTAGCCATATCAACTTTTGCACCATTTGTTTCTTCAGCTGGTGTTCCAATAACAAATATTTTTCCACCAATTTCATCTAAAAATTTACTAATTATTATTCCTGTTCCAGTACCAACAGCCCCAATCATATTGTGACCACAACCATGTCCTACTCCAGGAAGAGCATCATATTCATCTAATAATGCTATTGTAGGACCAGGTTTATTTGAATCATAAACCGCTTTAAAAGCAGTTTCAATTCCAATAAAATGTTCTTCTACTTTAAAACCATATTTTGTTAAAAAATCAATATGTGCTTTACTTGAAAGAAATTCCTGATTGCCAAGTTCAGGATTATTATATATATATTCACTTAATTCTATTAGTTCATTAAAAATTTTATCAATTTCTTCATTAATTTTATACATTTCTAAGATCATCCCTTTCAATAAATTTACCTACTTTAGCATTTATTAAATTATTATTTTTAACAGCTATTTCTCCATTTATTATAACATATTTAATACCTTCTGGACTAGTAGTAGGATTTAAATAAGTAGCTTGATCAATAATCTCATTTGGATTAAAAATTACTATATCTGCATCATAATTTAATTTAATTTCACCTTTTTCCTTTAATCCTAACCATTTTGCTGGAATCAAAGTCATTTTTCTTAATGCATCTATTAAATCGATAACTCCCTTTTCTCTTACAAATAACCCTAAAACTCTTGGAAATGTTCCAGCTGCTCTAGGATGCCCTTGTCTATGATTTAGCATTCCGTCACTAGCAATAGACATAAAAGGTGACTTAATTGCATTAATTATTTCATTTTCATCCATAACTGATGCAACAATCATCATTTCAGGATGCTCCATTTTCACTTTATTAAATAATTCTTTATCACATACCATATTTTTAAAAGGTTCTTCGACTAAAGTAATATCCGAATAATCAGCATTTAATCTTTCGCGCCAACCATCATCAAAAACTGCTGAACCTATAAATGTTGAAAATGCGTCATACGGATAACAATCAGCATCGATTTTTATTTTATTATTTCTTGCTTCTTCAATTACCTTTAATGATTCATCCATATATCCTATTGCAGCGCAACTTCCAATATGTGAAACTCTCATAGGTAAATCAGTAATCTTTGAAATTTCAATTAATTCTTTCATAGATTGAACAGCATCTTTTCCATCTTTTCTAAAATGAGCTGATAATAGTACCGATTCTGATTTAATTCTATTTGTTAGATTAATAACTTCTTCCATACTTATTCCTGGTGCATATTCTAAACCAAATGAAATTCCTATTGCACCCTCATCAAAATATTCTTTAAATCTATTATAAATCATCTCCTGCTCAATTTTAGTGCTAGATTTATATCTATTATCAACTCCACACTCTTCTCTTAAAGTGGTATATCCTGCAAATAATAAATAATTCACAGGAGCACCATTATTAATTATTGATTTTTTAAATTTTTTAAAACCATCAAATCCACTAAAATTAATACCACAATTTCCACCAACACAAGTTGTAACACCCATTTTAACCATTGATTTTGATACATCAAATTCAATATTTTCTTGATATGATTCAATTTTTTCTTCATGCATATGTGAATCTACAAAACCTGATGATACAATACAATTATTTGCATCGATTATTTTATTTGCTTCTTCTTTACAATCACCAATCTCTACAATTTTTCCATTAATTATTCCAATATTTGTTTTAATAAACCCATTAGAATCAAAATCAACTGTTTTCCCATTCATTATTTTTAAATCAAACATACTATCCTTTCAATTACTAAAAAGGTCCAAAACTAATAGCTGTTGCTATCATTACAAACCCAGCACCTATTGCACTCCAAATCAAAAACATTGGTAGCATCCATTTTGCCCATTTATCCCAACTAACTCCACCAATTGCTAATCCAGCCATTAATACTCCAGAAGTTGGAATAATATTATTTGAAAAACCATCACCAAATTGATATGCCAATACAGCTGTTTGACGAGTAAGCCCAATAATGTCAGCTATTGGAGCCATAATCGGCATTGTAACTGCTGCCTGTCCACTTCCTGATGGAATAAAAAGATTAATTATACTCTGAGTTATAAACATTCCTACACCACTTAATGCTGGAGAAAGACCTTTAATGCTTTCTGCCATATAATATATTACTGTATCTATAATTGATCCTTCTGTTAAAACAACAGTAATTGAAGTAGCAAGACCTATTACAAGAGCTCCATATATCATATCTTTTGAGCCATTAATAAATTCATCAGCAATTTTATCAGCTTTAAATCCACCAAGGATACCTGCAACTATCGCAATAATAAGAAATATTGCACTTAATTCCGTAATATAAAAACCTAATTCAGTTACTCCATAAGCAATAGCAAAAACTCCTAATAACAATGTTGTTAAAATCAATTTATGTTGTTTAGTAAATTCTACATTATCGCTTAAATGAAATTTCTCTTTATTCTTTTTATCCAATTCATAAGTTGGACTTAATTTAGGATTCTTTTGAATTTTTGATGCATACATATACATATATATAATCGTAACACTAGTAATAACTACAAATCCTGCTATTCTAAAAGCCATTCCTGAAAATGGTGGTAAACCAGCAATTCCTTGTGCAACACCAATTGTAAAAGGATTCAAAAATGCACCCGAAAATCCTGCGCCAGCTCCTAATAAGCAAATTGCAATACCTGTAATAGTATCAAACCCTAATCCTAAAGATAATGCAATGAAAATTGGGATAAACATTAAAGTTTCTTCTGCAAGACCAAAAATCGCTCCTCCTAAAGAGAAAATAAACATTGATACAGGAATAACTAATTTCTCATTACCTTTTAGTTTATTAACTAAAGCATTAATTCCTCCATTAATTGCACCTGTAGCTTGTAATACACCAAATGTTCCACCTATTAATAATACAAAAAATATTATATATCCACCATTATTCATTCCTTTTGGAATTGCTTTAAATACACCAAATGGTGAGATTGGTGTTCTTTCAACACTATGATAACTTTCTGAAACAACCATTTCACGGCCTCTTTCATCAGTTACTCTTTCAAATTGTCCTGCTGGAATAATATAAGTCATTACCGCCATAATTACTAATATCGCAAATAATAGCACATAGGTATGTGGCACTTTAAATTTCTTCTTTTTTTCAACATTTTTTACCTGCATTTTCTTTTCCATAAAATCCTCCTTATAAAACATAAAATAATAACAAAAAAAACTCCATCTCATTTAGAGACGAAGTTAATCGCGGTTCCACTCTAGTTGAAGTTTATAAAACTTCCACTCTTAAATCTATAACGTAGATTAATCGGATTATTATACTAAAACTTCTAATAATCAATTCATAAGTTCTCTTCATATATTTATAGTTGCTAGACTCACACTCTACTCTAGCTCGCTTTAACATCTAAATATACTACTCTCTTAATCAATATTTTTTAATTATTAATTGATAGTATATTCATATTCAAAACAAAAGTCAAGCAACATTTTGCATAACTATTCTTATCGTTGTATATTTATACATTTTTTATTTGATCGTCCTCACTGATAACACATAATTATATACATATCTAATATCACCTTGTGGTCCAAAATATATTGGATAATCTTCAATATTTCCGGATTTCGGGTCACTTCTTACTGCTCCACAACCATGAACATCAAGTAAGTCGCCAAACATTTCTCCTTGCGCTTCTCCAAAGGCAACATATGATGCTCCATCTGCAATATTTCTTCCATCTTGATGAGTCGTACTAGTCCAATAAAAACCATAGTTATTCTTTCCATTTAAATCAGTTATTTCTGATAATGAAAAAAGATTGTTAATTGCAGGTGTATTTGTTGTTTGAACACTTTTAGAATAATCAACAATACTTTGCAATTCTTTTACATTAGGTAATCGCCAATCTGTATAATCAGCTAAAGTTAAGCTTTCTGCATAATCTAATGATTCTTCCCAATTTTTTGTAATTCCATCATCAGCCAATTGCCACATTAATCCTGTTGCTAAATCACTTATTGTTCCATCTCCATTATCAACAAAATTATTTTCACCATAGCTCTTATTTCCTCTTACTAATCTAAAATAAGCTTTATTTTCTGTATTTCCTCTTGGTTTTAATACACCATAACCTTTGATCCTTCCATCAACAAAATTCACTCCAAATACGGTTTCATCTGCATGCATTGTTTTACCTACATATTTAGTGCTTGACCACACTTGAGCATCAATTTCTCTTTCGCCTATAGTTATATTTCCTATAGGTTGATCAAAGTAATCTGTATCAATAAATAAGATTTTAGCAGATTCACCTCCAGATTCTCCAGTAAATAAAATTAATGAAAATAATTCTTTAATAGTTGGTATTCTCCAATCATTATAACCTCCAAGTTTACTTTCATTCGCATATTCAATAGCTTCTAAAAATGTCATTTTAGAATCCATTGTTTGCTGCCACATTAATCCTGTAACATTATCAGTTATAGTTCCATCTTCATTATTACTATAGCTTGGTTGATTTCCTAAATAATTTGCATCTTGGCCATAAAATGCTTCTCCAATAGAAATATTTTCTATTATTGTCTTATCGGTGTAAAAAGTATTAACTCCTGTATCAACAATATTGTAGCTTAATTCTTCTTTTATGCTATCCTCAATAGACTTTCCGCTATCAAATAATTTCTTTAAACCTTCATAATCTTCATAATATCTCATTGCTCTAAAAACACTATTATGATTATTTGTACTTTTAAGCGGATTTACATATTCCCAAACAATTTCATTTTCTTTTGTCACTTCAAAGAAATGCCCATTAACACCACTACAAATTAATGTATTACCATTTGATAATCGTTGCGCGCCAGATATATTTTTAGAATAAAAATCAGCCTCATTTTCTGATTTATAAATCCAAATAGGTTCCTTTGGATCATAAGTATTATCTGAATTAATTTTATATTCACCATTTTCGTTAACAGGAGTTATAATCTCATCTACTGTAGAATATTTTTCTCCTTCACGCCCAATTCCATTATTAAACACTAAAATATTTCCTTCTTCAGTCCACTTTGCATCATGTTGTCCATAAAAAAATTGAATTTCATTAGCATTTTCTATATATGTTTGGTTATTTCCCCATCTATATAGTAAATCTCCACCTTTATTACTATTCCCGCCTACATTAGAAGATGCTTCTTCCGTAGTTGTACTATGATCGATTATCCAAATTTCATTAAATCCATGAACAGAAACTAAAATTTGATCTAATTTTTCATTATAATCTATTGAATTTATATGAGTCCAATCTGCTCCACCAGGATTTAAAGTTTTTGAAGAAATATAATTTAAATCAATTAGTTCGGGATGATTATCAATATTTCCAAAATTTAATTTACTTGAATCCTTGTCTTGAATTAAATGATCCCAAACATGCCATTGCCATACAATTTCACCTTCATTCAATCCTTTGGGTTTAACTTCAATAATATAATCTGGCCATAATTCATTATCTTTTAATATTTCTGAATCTCTTCCAGCTTCAGTTGCCTCGTCATACGATTTATATTCCCAAGCAATCATAAGGATATTCCCATTAGGTAGTATTTCAATATCGTGATGTGATAAATACTTATCAGTTGAATATTCAAAATTCCAAATAACATTGCCATCCCAATCAACTTCTTCTATTCCACCACCAGCTCCTCCTGCTTTAAATGTACTATTTACCTTAGGTCCTAAAAAATTTGTTTTAATTAAATTCCCATTTTCTAATAAATAAACAGAATTTCCAGGATTATATTCACCTTTCCATGTATGAACAACTTCTCCATCGTTATTTATTAAAAAAGTATCTTTTGATTGTAAAGGAGCAAATAAAGTATAACTATCTAATTCTTCAGTTTCATTATTTACACTTAATTCACTACACCCTAAAACATTTGTAATAATTATTACTATTCCTAAAATCATTATTAGTCTTAATTTTTTCATCATTTACCTCCAATATATAATAAAAATTTTAACAAATAACTTTATAATAATTATGTTATAAATGTGTAAAAACAATATGAAAAAACGGAATCAGTAATAATTCCGTTTATTATATTATTTTATTAAAAGATTAAATAGAAACTGCGCTGCTTCCGATCTTAAAGAATTATTTTTTGGCATTAATAAATCATTATTACCTTTAATTTTTCCAGATTTAACGAATAGTTCCATTGCTTCAACTGCATATGAATTAATTTCGTTAATGTCATTAAATTTATTAAATTCATAATCTTTTTCATCAGGTAATTTATTAATTTTTAATAAAATCCTATATAAAATTACTATCATATCTTCTCTAGTAATATTATTTTCAGGTAAAAACATATTGTTACCCACACCTGAAATTATACCTAATTCTTTTGCAGTTGCTAAATAATCACTATAGTATTTATCCATTGAATCAATGAAATTATCATTTAAAT
>JAUCFZ010000039.1 GCA_030377915.1 Clostridiaceae bacterium HSG29 | reverse complement strand
TTGTATCTTTAGTCTTTACCGCTAAAACAACGGCCTCTTCATATTCTAATTTTTCTAACATTTCATTTAAATATTTTTCTTTTAAAAACGGTCTAGCTCCATCATGTATTAACACTTTCGATGAACTTGTTGCAATTTTTTTAAGTCCATTATAAACAGATTCTTTTCTATTATTTCCGCCAACTGTTAATTTGATTTTCTTGAATTTATATTTTTTAATTAATATTTCAAAATCAATAATTTCTTCTTCTTTTACTACTAAGATTATTTCATCTATCAATTTAGACTTTTCAAAAATATTGATCGTATAGTAAATAACTTCTTTATTATACAATTTAATAAATTGCTTACTTATATTTTTTCCCATTCTAGTTGAATTACCAGCAGCTGGTATAATTACAGAATTCATAATTCTCCTCATTTTCTATTCAGGTTTTACAAAAATCATTCTTCCTGCATCAGTCTGAAGAACACTTGTTACCAGAGTATTAATTGTTTTTCCTATAAATTTCTGTCCATTTTCAACAACTATCATAGTTCCATCATCAAGGAAACCTACACCTTGATTATTTCCTTTTCCTTTTTGAATAATTTCAACTGTAAATTTCTCACCCGGAAGAACTGCAGGTTTAACAGCATTTGCTAATTCATTAATATTTAATACTTTAACATCCTGTACTACCGCAACTTTATTCAAATTATAATCATTTGTTAAAACAGCACCGTTCAATTTTATAGCAAGTTTTAATAATTTACTATCGACTTCTTCAACTTCAAAATCAATATCCATAACTTCAACTTCAATATCTTTACTATCAATTAACCCCTTTAAAATATCAAGCCCTCTTCTGCCTTTTTTTCTTTTTAAATCATCCGCTGAATCAGCAATATGTTGTAATTCATCAAGCACAAAATTCGGAATGATTAATTTTCCTTCAATAAAACCAGTCTTTGCAATATGAAGAATTCTACCGTCAATAATTACACTAGTATCCACAATTTTGCATTGAAATGATTTACTATTTTCAAGATCATCATTCTTTGATTTTTTATCTTTTTTTACATTTGGAAAATACTGTAAAAAATCAATATTTGTAACATAATTTCTTGGTATACTTATTCCTAAATAACCAAAAATAATATAAGTTATTACAGTAAGTACCAAACCAATAACCCTTATTGGAACATACTTAAAAATATTGCTAATCAAAAGTGCAATAAGCATCCCCAAAGTGAAACCTATTGTCGAAAAAATTATTTCTTTTGAATTCAATGTAAAAATTTCTTTTTCAATCATAGTAATTAATTTCTTTATTACTTTAATAAATGCATTAGATAATAATAAAAATAAAATAAATAAAATAATTGCGCTTGCTGCATATAAAACCGTCCTATTTACAGTAGGAAATAATTCTAATTTTTCGATTGCATTCGCAACCCCCAATCCAATTAGTCCACCGATTCCACCTATAAATACATTTGAAAATCTTTTTAACATTTTTCGCCCCCTTTCATCTTCATCTTTCCATAGATTCTATCATATTTTTACTTTAATTTACATTTAAATAATTTAATTTAATATAATTTTAATATTTAAAGCAAAAAAGCCCGCAAAGCGAGCTTAAGTAGTTTTATTTATTTACTTCACTTAATTCTTTCTCTTTCTCTTTTTCTTTTTCTTTGCTTTTTTCATTTTCTATAGATATAGTTACGTTATCTTCCAATATACGCTCAGCTTCCTCCATATCAATATCCTTAGCTAAACATATTTCACTAAGTAAATATTTAGTAGCATTATTCAACATTTTTCTTTCACCAGTAGACAATCCTTTTTTATCGTCCATAATCATTAAATTTCTTACAACTTCAGCGACTTCCAAAATATCTCCTGTTTTTAATTTCTCAGTATTTTCTCTAAATCTTCTATTCCAATTACTTAACATATCTGACAAACCATCTCTAAGTAATTTAACTACTTCTTCTAATTTTTCCTCATCAATTACAGGACGTAATCCCAATTTTTCAGTATTATCAACCGGAATCATAACTTTCATTTCTTTTAATGGCAGATTCAAAATATAGTATTTTTTTTCTTGATCTAAGATATTTTTTGTTTCAATATCTTCAATAATACCTGCTCCGTGCATTGGATATGCAACTTTATCTCCTATTTCAAACATCTAAACCCCCTCAGTTAAAACAATACTGTATACATTATACTATATCAAAGAGGGAATGTCAATTTAATAAATATTCTATCATATCACTAGTTAATAAAATATGTCAAATATTTTATTGTTTTTTTAATCTTCTACTTAAAATAAAATAGAAAAAACATCTGAAATATTTTCAACACCTTCTATTTCAATATCATTATCAGCATTTAAATTTTTAAGATTTTCTTTTGGAATAATACATTTTTTAAATCCCATTTTTTTAGCTTCATTAATTCGTTGGTCAGCCATACTAACTGCTCTTATTTCACCTGTTAACCCAACTTCACCGAATAATACTACATTTTTTTTAATAGTTACATTTAAAAAACTTGAAGCAATTGCAGATATTACAGCTAAATCAGCAGCCGGTTCATTTAAAGTCATGCCTCCAACTACATTAATATAACCATCTTGATCTTGAATCATCATCCCTTTTATTTTTTCAAGTACAGCCATTAGCATTACCACTTTATTATAATCAAGACCATTTGCCATGCGTCTAGGCATTCCAAAATTAGTTCTAGCCACTAAAGCTTGAATTTCTATAAGTATTGGTCTAGTACCTTCCATCGCCGCTGTGATAACAGAACCAGGACTTTCTTTTACATTCTTAGAAATAAAAATTTCTGATGGATTTAAAATTTCCTTTAATCCTCCACTTGTCATTTCAAATATTCCAAGTTCATTTGTAGAACCGAATCTATTTTTAACCGCTCTTAAAATTTTATAAACATTATTCTTCTCACCTTCAAAATATAATACTGTGTCCACCATATGTTCTAAAATTTTAGGCCCAGCAATTGCACCATTTTTTGTAACATGCCCAACTATAAACGTCGCTATTCCCATACCTTTAGAAACATTCATAAAAGTATTTGTTGCTTCTCTAACTTGCGAAACTGTTCCTGGCGCCGAAGATAAATCACTTGAATGAACAGTTTGAATTGAATCTATTATTAATAACTGAGGAGATATATTTTTAACATGACTTACAATTATATCTATATCATTTTCTGATACAAAAAATAAATTATCACTCATAATTTTTAATCTATCCGCTCTTAATTTAGTTTGTTTTAACGATTCTTCACCCGAAATATAGAGTATCTTTTTACCTTTTGAAGCCACATTATTAGCCATCTGTAAAAGCAAAGTTGATTTTCCTATTCCAGGATCCCCACCAACTAAAATTAATGATCCTTCAACAATTCCTCCACCTAAAACTTGATCTAATTCACTAATACAAGTTGTAAATCTATTTTCATTACATAATTGAATCTCAGATAATCTTACAGGCTTTTCCAAACTTCCTATGCCTGTTTTTCTTAAATTCTTATCTTCTTTTTTTTCAACTTCTTCAACAAAAGAATTCCAATTATTACATTGAGGGCATCTTCCCATCCATTTTGTTGTAAAATAGCCACATTCTTGACACACAAATCTAGTTTTTATCTTTTTAGTCATAATATCACCCTATTTAATTATACAAAAAATAATGCCTCCATAAAAGGAAACATTATTTTTATATTTAGTAACTATTATTCTTCATCTGATTTTTTTGCACCAATAATCTTCATAGCTATCTGCATTGGAACTTCTTCATATCTTTCAAATCTCATATTAAAGTATCCTCTTGCTTTTGTAATCGAATTAATTGTAGGAAGATATTCAAACATTTCAGATTGTGGCGCCTCTGCAATTACTCTTTGATAGCCTTTTTCATCTTGTTCCATTCCTAAAATTCTACCTCTACGCTTATTCATATCACCCATTATGTCACCCATGTTTTCATCTGGAATGAATATTTCAATATGCATAATTGGTTCTAAAAGAATCGGTTTAGCAATTGAATATGCAGCTTTTAATGCTTTTCTACCAGCTGCTTTAAAAGCTTGTTCACTAGAGTCAACTGGATGATATTTACCATCAAGTAAAGTAGCTTTTAAATTAACAACTTTATATCCTGCCAATTCACCTTTTTCAAGCGCTTCTTCAATTCCTTTTTCAACAGCAGGAATATATTGTCTTGGAACCGATCCACCAACAACTTTACTTTCAAATACAAATCCTTCACTAGTAGGCTCAAATTTAACTTCAACAATACCAAACTGTCCAGATCCACCTGATTGTTTTTTATGTTTTCCTTGAACAGATGCTATTTTTGTAATAGTTTCTCTATACGCTACATGTGGAGTCTGGAATGTAACATGAACATCAAAATCATTTAATAATCTATTTTGAATAACATTTAATTGTTTTGCACCTTGTCCACCAACTAAAGTCTCTTTTGTTTCATTATTCCATTCATTTATAAAAGACAAATCTTCATCTGATAATTTATGAAGTGCTTCTGATAATTTACTTTCATCATCTCTTGATTTAATATGAACTGATTTAAATATTGCAGGTTTTGGTATACTAATTCCTGGATAAACTATAGGAGCTGATTTATCACAAAGCGTATCGCCAGTTTTTGTATAAGTCAATTTTGAAACGGCACCAATATCACCCGCAACAACTTCATTAACTTCTATCTGTTCTTTTCCTTTTACCATAAATAATTTTCCGATTTTTTCATTCTCATCATGCGTTGAATTTAATACTTCATCGCCTTTAGCTACTTTCCCTGAATATACTTTAAATAATGAAATTTTACCTACAAATGGATCAACTATTGTTTTAAATACAAATGCTGAGAAAGGTTCGTTTTCATCCACTTTTCTTTGTTCAATTCCATCACCTTTAGGATTTTCACCATCATAAACGCCTTCATGCATATCTTTTGGAGTTGGCATATAGTCATATACCATATTCATTAATGTATGAATACCAATTGATTTTTCTGCTGAGCCAATAAGTACTGGTACAATTTCTCCTGAAATTACACCTTTTCTTAAGCCTTCATGAATTTCATCATTTGTAAATTCTTCACCTTCAAAATATTTTTCCATTAAAGCTTCATCGCTTTCAGCAACCGCTTCAATAAGCATATCTCTAACAGGATCCACTTTTTTAAGAAGTTCGTCTGATACTTTTACATCACAACATGATTTTCCATCATATTTTCTACCTACTAAATCAACAACATTAACAAAACCTGTAAAATCATTTTCAACTCCATTAGGTATAGCAAACGGTGCAATTTTAGCTCCAAATGTATCTTTTAATTCCTTTATAATTTTTACATAATTAACATTCTCAAGATCCATTTTATTCACAAATATTATTTTAGGAATATTTCTTTTTTCAGTAAATTTCCAAGCTTTTTCAGTTCCAACTTCAATTCCTGCTAAAGCATCAACTACAATTACAGCGCCACCAGCAACTCTTAAAGAACCAAAAACTTCTCCAACAAAATCAAAATATCCAGGAGTGTCAAGAATATTATATTTAGAATTATCCCATTCAATAGGTATCAAACTTGTAGAGATAGAAAATTTTCTGTTTTTTTCTTCATTCGTATAATCTGAAATAGTCGATCCTTTATCAACACTTCCCATTTTATTACCTTTAGCTGAATTGAAATTAATAGCTTCAGCTAATGTAGTTTTTCCACTAGCACCATGTCCTAATAATGCAATGTTTCTTATTTCATCAACTTTATATTTCTCCATTTGAAACTCCCCCTTTTTTTACCATCTTTCATAATATTCAATAAAATAATTGAATCTCCTTCTTTTTTTTGATTTTTCTGAATATTTATTTTGTATAAACAACCTATAAGGTTGTTTATTGTTTTCATACTCATGTATTAATTTTAACATATTAAAAATTAAATATCAATAGTCTATCTAATTGGACAAATACCGCTTTCACACTCATCATTTCCAATATCAAATTCTGTTTTTTGTTTTTCATATTTTGAAATTAAAGACGCTCTAAAAGGAGAAAGTTTTTCAACTTTTTCATCATACTCTTCTTTTGTTATCGATTCATACGGTAATAGTTCATAAAAATTGTCATCAAGAGCAAGGAAAGTAACTGCAACAACATCATCCCAGTTGTTCCATAGCCATTCTTCAACATCTTGCCATTCATTATTTCGAACATGAACAGTAATTGACACATTATGATCAACGTAATGCTCCATAAACATTTTATAATCTTCAAGTTGTTCAATTGCTGAAACGTCATATTTCGTTCTGCCTTCAGGCGATTTTACAGGGAATTCCACTACTTTTGTAGTACAATTTTTTAGTGTCTGACCAACTTCTGGATAAACATTATAATCAAGTTCCTCGCAAACTTTTACTAATGGATCATCAGAAGAAATTCTAACTCTTCTTAAATAGTATGGCGAATGTGCATAATGAATTCCACTTGATACTCCAGGAAGCTGAGATTGTGTTCCTTCTGGTTTCACAGTAGTTACCAAATTCGGTACATTTTCACCAAGCTCGCTTGCATAAAGTTCAACTTCTTCCCTTGCAGCATTTCTAAGTTTATTTAAAAGTTCTTTCTGTTCATCTCTAGAAAATTCAAGTTTATTCATTGCATCTTGCCATCCAGTAATAGAACATCCCACTACTTTTTCATCAATATGTCTTTGATTCCATTCAGGAAGTTCAAGTTCAACCATTGTCAATCTATAACTTGCTCTTGCAGAAAGTCTTTGCGCTTCAAGAAGGCCAACTTCATCTAATGAATTATCAATATTAACAAATGAAGCAATATTTAAAGTTGTTAAATTACATAAACCTTTTGAATTTAGAAGTATTTCACCACATGGGTTTACTCCATTAAAAGTATCAGTACGTTCACCAGCAGCTTTTGCATTAATAAACGCAGGCTCACCTGAATTTCTCATTTGCTTAAGTTGCCATTTTAATTGTTCTCTAGAAGGTCTTTCTTGATAATAAATCGAATTATTTGACACTTGTCTATGAGACAGCTCTTCATTCATAATCCATTGTCCATCTATTTGTCTATATAAATCATTTTTAGCTTCAATACATTCTTTATCATCAGGATCTACAATCATAATTTCAGCAGTTCTTCTTACTCCACCCGAAACCACATTTTCACCAATAATATTTGCAATATCCATACAGTCTATTGATTTAAGTTTTACTCTATCATCATCATCAATTGCACTTCTTCTTTTTAAAAGTTTATATATTTTATCAAACATATTTTTTAAACTTGTATGTCCACTAGCAGTACCACCAAAAGTTTTTAATCTTTCACCTTTAGGTCTTACATTATCATAATCAATAATTACAGTGTTTATTTTTCTATATTGAGTTGAATATAAAATTTTAAAGAAAAAATCAATTGATTGAACCCATCCTTCTTTACTATCACCAATAGTAATCTTAGCAGTATTATTAAACAAAAATTCAAGCGAAGTATGATCTTCTCTTTCACTTTTTTCTACAGGCGAATAATCCTTTTGAACAAGCTCAAAATTTGTTCTAACTTTCGGAAGTTTTCTAACATCATCTTTTAAAATTCTTAATCCAATACCTGATCCTATCATTAATAAATAGAACAAATCAGTATACGACTCAAAATTTTCAATTATTTGAAACGAGCAATTAAAATTTGCCATCGGATAATGTCTTGCAACATCAGTATTTCCTATCCACAATGTTCTTCCTGATAAAAACTGTTTTAAATTATATACATTTTCAAATAATTTTTGCGCTTCAGATTTAGTAGTTGGAACCAAAGAACAATTATATTCAACTGCTCGTCTGACAGTTTCCCACCATTCTTCTCTTCTTCCTTCGACATCAAGATATCTTGAATAAGTTCTGTAAAACACAAAAGATCCAAGTTGATTCATTGGGGCAGGTTGATGTTTATATTTACTTATAAAATCATTTGTAAGTAACTTATATTCTTCAATTCTCTTATCTCTGCTTTTATCATGTTCATTTCTATAAATAATATATTTTTTTGCAACATCTTTCCTTGGACTATCCATTAATTTAAATTCAACACAATCTTGAATTTCATCTACATCAATTCTTGTCATATCCAAGTATTTTTCCTCTATTTGCTTTGAAATAGCAAAACTCAATTCACTATCAATTCCAATTTTAGTTTCATACATTGCTCTTTCAATAGCACGTTGTATTTTTTCAACATTAAAATCAGCTAAAATACCATTTCTTTTAATAACTTTCATAATCCCCTCCAAATTATACACATTTTATCAACAAATTGTGTATAAGATAAATCAGATACACTATATGTTGTATCTATTCTATATAAAAATTATAGAAAGTACAACGAATGTTAATAATAAAACATTCGCATTTCTAAAATTCAAATGTGTATGTCTTATCGTATAAAATATTTTTGCTTCTTTTTTTAAAAAATTAGTATAAAAACCGTAACTTATAATAAGATAAATTCCATAAACAACAAAATCCTTTAGTTTTACATATATACTCATATCAAAATAATTACTTAAAGTATACATCTCAAATATCCCCATAATCAAAGTAATTACACCCAAAATTATTACTGAAATGTTTTCTCTAAAACTTTCTTTTATTTCTTTATTATGAGTTGAACCAAAAAAGATCTGTGACATTTTCATAAATGATATTATTGTTCCTAAATTCAATATATGCATAACAAAAGTCATTAAAACACTACTATGATAATAATTTTTAATTATCACTTTTGATACAAATCCGCTTGTAAATGGAAATCCTGTTATAGAAAGCATTCCAATTATTACAAACACAGAAATCACCGGAAGTCTTTTAAAAACACCTCTAATTTTATCAACCCTTCTAATGTTATATTTTCTAATAATTAAACCCACAGTCAAAAACAATAAACTTTTAAAAAGAGCATGATTTATTAAATGTAAAAAGCCACCTATTTGTAATGTTTTTACACCAGCCAGTCCAATTAATATTATTCCTGATTGTGACACAGTATGAAATGCTAAAATACTTTTCACATCTTTCTGACTCATTGCAAAAATAAATCCTAAAATAGCAGTAAATACTCCTACAACAGTTAAAAATTCAAAGTAAATATTATAATCAATATATCTAGCTATTTTTATTACAATTATAAATCCTGTTTTTACAAGAATTCCTGAAAGTAAAGCAGATATTGCAGAAGGTGCTGCAGTATGCGCTTTTGGAAGCCAATTATAAACTGGAAAAAATGCAGATTTAACTCCAGCTGAAGCTATAACAAGTGCAATTCCCATTTTCATTGTTCCGTTTAAGCTTACTGTCATTAAACCCTCAATATTCATTGTTCCTGTATTTATATAAATAATTACTATCCCTAATAAATAAAAAATCATACCAATACTATTAAATAATAAATAGTAAACACCCGCTCTAAGCGAATAACCATCTCTTTTATAAATTATTAAAATAGCTGATATAAGAGAAATTATTTCAATAAATATAAACATATTAAAAAGATCATTTGAAAGTATTAAACCATAAAAAGTCCCTCTTAAAAAATGTAGAAAGAAATAAAACTTATAATCTTTAGAATGTTTTTCAAAAGAATATAAAGTTACAACAATCCATAAAAATGCAGTTGTTAATAAAAGAATTGATCCAATTAAATCAAGTTCCATAGAAATTCCAATTATTTCGTTAAAATTTCCAATTATTATTTTTATACTTCCGTTTTCCATCACATTTTTAATTAAATTTAAAATCATTAAAATTTCTATAAAATTTATTATTAATGAATATTTAATAACTTTCTCTTTTTTAATTAGATAAATAAATATTGCAGTTATAATTGGAATAAATATTAGATTAATCATAATTCTTCCCTTTCAATAATTTTTTCCCACTCTAAAGTCCCAAAATAGTGAAACACTTTAATACTCATCATTAACACAAGTGCTGTAATCGACGCACTAATAACTATTGACGTGAGCATCATAGCTTGAGGTAATGGATCTGCCATTTTATGCATTTCTTCCGCATAAATAGGCACTTGATTTTTATCCAATGATGAAAAATCCATATATACCATTATTAAAGATGCTTGCATAATATTAAAACTAATTAGAGATTTAATAATATCCTTGGATATTAAAACCCCATAAATTCCTATTATAAATATTCCTAATGCTAAAATCACACTAATCAAAACGGATCACCTTCCTCTAAAAATGATTCAAATATATTTACTAATCCAACAGCTACCTTAAACCCTAAAGCCAGATTTAAAGTAATTAAAAAAATTCTTTTATTTTCACTAAATGGATTTGTAAAAGCATGACCTTTTGTGAAAAGCGAAATTACTGATACAGTAATTATAAATAAAAAAAGTAATTTTTCAATTTTATTTAATTTTGTTAAATTAAATTTAACATCCGAAAAAAAAGTCATTAAAAGTAATCCTGTTGCTATTATAGCTCCACCTTGAAATCCGCCACCAGATGTTAAATCTCCACCTATAGTTATATAAAATCCATATAATATAACGAAGGGATAAATAAAATGACTCATTGATTTAAGAATTGTACTATCTTTCATTTTTTAATCTCCTTTCATCTTTTCACATTTTCATCTTTTTTAGACATAAATATTACACCGGCAACAGATACTAATAAAATTCCAGCTTCAAATATAGAATCTAATAATCTATAGTCCAGATATATTCCCGTTACTATGTTTTTTGATCCAACTTCAGTATATGAATTAAAAATATAATAATTACTAGAAAGTTCATTTACAAAAAAACCGCTTTCCAAAAATCTCGACATCATTAGAAATGCAAAAAAGACAACTAATACAACCGATACAAGTCTTCTCATTAATTATCACCTCGTAACATGCTAATGTCAGGCATTAATATTACATTTACATCTTTATATTTCTCAACGAATATTTCCATTTTAGCCATCAAATTACTTGAATCTTTTCCTATGAAATAATAACCTTTATCATTCTTTAGTGTTTCAATACTTAAATCTACATTTACTTCTCTAAATACTCCAGACATATAAAGATATTTCGAATCCCTTTCAATTTTTAATTTAAGATTATTCTTTTTTGTAAATTCCTTTAATATTTGTAAAATATATTCTTCTTTCTCAGTAGAATCACCCATAAAAACCTCGCCAATTACAACATACTCATTTTGTTTTGAAACAGCAATTATAAAAATAAGCGGCACAATTGCACTACTTATGGCAATTTCCGCAATAGCAACATCAGGTCCATAATTCAAAAAATATATTACAGCTGAAAAAAGAGAAAATACTGTATATGTTATTATTGCATTTAAATAATCATCAGTTTTAATAATATAAATTGCAATAATCATAGAAAGAATATGAAAAAATATCTTAATCATCGCTCTCCTCCTCCACTGTTATTCCTTTTCTATAAGCGCTAAACGCAATTAAATGATTCGTTATTGGAGAAGTGAATAATACAAACATTAATATTATTATTAATACCGATGTCATTTCAGTAAATCCTTCTCTTAACATTAACGCCACCAAAATTAAAGATATTGCAGCTGAATCAATTTTCGAACTTGTTAAAAGTCTTGAATATAATTTATCAAATCTTGAAATTCCAATTAAACCTAAAATTATAAATATCCAACTAACTACAAGCATTATATTTGATATAATAATCATTTCGTATCACCACCTGAAATAATAAATCTTGAAATTAAAACAACCACTAAGAAACTTACTATAACAAAAGTAAGTGATGTATCAAGCAAATTCAAATCATGAACATGTATTGAATATACTGTAAATATCATAAGTATTTTTACACTAACTAAATTAAGATTTAATAATCTATCCCATATATTTTTACCCATTAAAAATCTATAAAATGATACGGTTAATGCAAAACATAACACAACTAAAGTAGTATTAAGCATTATCAAACACCTCTTCGCCTTTCATCAATACTTTTTCATACCGATTAATAATATTTTTTTTCAATTTATCTATTTCTTCTTCTTTTTCAATCATAGTTAAAATTTTCAATTCTAAATCATCTGATACTTCTAATGTAATAGTTCCTGGAGTTAAAGTAATTGCATTTGCAATTAATGAAGCTACAAAAGTATTATCTGTATTAAGCTTTAAATGAAATACATATGGTTTTGAATTGTTTTTAACAATTCTCACGATATGGCGAACTGATGACATATCAATATCTACAATTACATTAAAAATAAATATCATAAAATTAAAAATATTTATTTTTTCAGGTATTTGATTATTATCTCCTAATATAACATCCGATACATATACGATAAGTAATATTATCGAAAAACCTATAACAACATTATATACCGTAAACTCTCCCGTAAGTAAAAACCAGAATATAGCAAGTCCAGCTATTAATTTTTGATCTTTAAATAATTTTTTTATTTTTTTTGAATTTATCATGCTAACATCGAGTAAACACTCGATTTCACCCCCTATTTTTCTATAAAATTTAAAATCTTTATCGCCAAAATCCTTCGGCTTTTTTCGCTAGGTCTACCAATATATCTTTATCTGTAGCTTATGAGCCACTTGTTTCAATCTTTGATATATAAAATCGATCTATATAAAATAAAAAGCTGACAAATTAATATAATTGTTAGCTTCATTATTATTATTCTATTATTTTGTTATTATATAAATTATACTATTTTTCTTAGTTTTTTTCAATAATAAAAAACCAACAACATTTTAATGCTATCGGTTTATTTTATATCATCTGGCAGCGTCTTATCCTCCCAGGGGGTTGCCCGCCCAAGTACTTTTAGCGCTAAGAAGCTTTACTTCTGTGTTCGGAATGGGAACAGGTGTTACCTTCTCGCTATTGCCACCAGATA
>JAUCFZ010000038.1 GCA_030377915.1 Clostridiaceae bacterium HSG29 | reverse complement strand
AAATTTACTGCTAAACTCAATAAAAATATAATTAGCAAGCTTTTTAATATAGTTTTTATTTTCATCCATAATAAAAAATCTAATTTTAGCCATAATCACCTTCTTCTCTCCCATTAGCATATATACCAAATTTTTTAGAGTTAAACAAAATAATTTTTATTTCTTAAAAAAATTATCAATTATTTGCCAAATAAAAAAAGACACTTCTTTTGAAATGTCCGATGAATAGCATATTAATTTGATTAATCTTCAAAATACTCTTTGAATTTTTCTAGTCCATGTACCATTCCTCACCTCGCAAGATTTCTTCTAAAGCTTGTTTAACTCTTTCATCAGTTTCTTCTTTCAAAGACACATATAAAGATAAAAGATCCACACAGCTCTTATCAGAAAATAGTTTAGGATCGTAATTCCAAAGCTGAACCTCAACCAATTTTTTATCATTAATTATATCCTTGTTTTTAACAATTTCAATTTGCTCATCTTTTAATTGATTTTTATCTATTGCAATAACAGGATATCCTGGTGGATTAATCATTGATAACGCTGCCAATGCATCAAGCCCAGCAATTAAAGCTTCTAATGGCTTTTCCTTAACATAAATTATTTTTTTCACCGGTGTTTTTAAATACTCTTGTCCTCTAAGAAAATAGTTCGGATCTGGATTTCTTTTGTATTCTTTACTACGCCCCGTCTTCCCACCCATTTCATAGGTAATTAAATTAGCACGGTAAAGATTGTTTAATGCCCTCGAAGCTGTCATTTTATTAAATCCCATCTTCTTTGCAAATTCAGTCGTATTTAACACATCTTCTTTATGATACAGAAAATGCAAAAATGCAATCTGAGTAGGTGTTGTAAAAAACTTTACTTCTTTCTCAATATATTCTTGTATCTTCTTCAAATCAATACCTAAGAATGGCAAATACATTTGTCCATCTTCAATCACAAAAGCAATTTTATTTTCAATTAAACTTTTCCTTCTATATCTCGTAATATTTTTATACAATAAAACAATTTGACGATCTGTTATATTATTGATTCGCTTAATATGTTTTTTAAGTTGATATATATTAGGCATCTCACTAATATTTTCTATCAGAATACACTGCACATCAAGAATCGTCATATCATAAAAATTATAGTTTTCTCTCAAAAAAACCGGAATATCACTCTTTTTAAGCCAAGGTATTATTGTAATATCATCATCAATATTTTCTTTCAAGTAAGGTCCGACTGTTATCATTAATTAATTCACCTCCTAATGTAACATTTTATATTTACAATATACCATTCTTACTGTTATATTTCAAGTTATTTTGTTACATTCATCTACTTATTTGCCTATCTGACATTTCATTCTCCGGTATATATGTTAAATCAGCGTAATAAAATAATTTTTCCGAACTGCATTAGATGGAATATTGAATGCTTGACTTGCTAACTCAATTAATTCTTCAAACTCATTTGCACTATGATATAATTTCATTCAGCACAAAAAATAGAACCAATCCCGAAAGATTGATTCCATATTATTTCCATGCCATTTAGCTCAAGAAAAGTAATCATTGTTAGTAATGCAATTCTTTTATAAATTGTCTAAAGAACACTCCATCGAAACTACGCATTGGGTGGAGATGAATTTAGACGGTCTTCTATCAACAAACACTTGTTCAAAAGAAGAACATGTGATATAATATCCTTGACAAGGTTAAAAGTTTAAAGTGTATTCTAATTAAAAGGAATCCACGCCTTGTTAAACGACAAGTGAATATATGAAGTTTTGGTCACTAGTCTTTGACCAAGTAAAATATTCAAAGCATAAGCTTCTAAATGTATTCCGAAACCAATTAATTGGTAACGGATAATGGGTATGTGGACTACCCCTAGTGTATAAGGGTTGCCTGTATTAACAGGTGCAAAAACTTAATTACCAAACTACACTTAAATCAAGCTAGTACTATACTGCTACAACGTATACGAAGTCTTGAAAAGAAGCTCCATTCAAATATCTTATTTGGGTGGTGAGGTTCACTTCCATCCACAAAAGGATGATTCTTTACAAGAAAAAAAGTTAATTTTGTAGCTTTTAACTGTATACTTTTATAAAGATATTCACCATCAAAAGTCTGAAATGGAGCATTTAAAGCGGATTCCAATAATCCATTGTCTCTAATACCTTGAGTCCCACCAGTTTCATTTATAAGTATTTCGTGCATATAGACAATCTGCCTTCGCGATAATTTTTTCATTTAGCCAATTCCTTAAATGCCTTCATATGCTTAGATATCAATTTTTTTGCTACTTCCTCTACTACTTGATCTTCCGCTATATTTTCTTCCTCTAATTCTCCATATTCAATTAATACATATTTTGGTTTATTATTCTTTAAAATTACTACTGCGCCTTTTCTTAATTACATATCTTTTTTAGGATGAATCTAACCTATTTTTCTTGCAATATAATTAAGTTAAAACTCGGCTTTTAAAAAATCACTTATAATATTTTCAACTTCTTTTATATTCTCTCCTGATCCTTGTAATAAAAATGGACTTCCTCCACCTTTTCCATTTAATAAAGCAATATATTTATTAAATATTTCTTTTGCATCCACTTTCAAATTTTTTGATTTACCAATCACCATATTAGCTTTATTATTCTCATTTGAAATTAAACAAATTAAATAATTATCTTTTTGAATGATTGCATTTCCCATAGCTCTAAGATCTTTTATTGATTTATCATCAATAAATTTTCCAATAACTTTAATATCATTTTTTAATATAAAATCATTTTCAATGTTTTTCATTTCATATTCAAGAATCTCTTCTTTCAATATATCAATTGTTTTTTTGCTTTCAATTAATTCATTATTTAAAAGAGTAACTCTTTCTTTTACTTGTACATCTTTTATAGCAAACATATCGCTAATTTCATTAATATATTCATTTTTATATCTATAGTCATTTAAAGCCCATCTACCACAAACAAATTCTATTCTTAATCCATTTTTATGATTTTTAAATTTTTTAATTTTTATTAATCCAACTTCACCTGTCATTTTAGGATGTGTTCCACCACATGGTGAATAATCAAATTTATCAATTTCAACAATTCTAATATTTTCATTAACCGAAGGTTGTTTTCTTAACGGCAATTCTTTTAATTCTTCTTTAGTGGGATAAAGAATCTTTACTTTTTTATTTTTAAATACTATTTCATTTGAAAATTTTTCAATTTCATCAATCTGAAGTTTATTTAATTTTTTATCAATATCTATAGTTACATAATCATCACCAATATGAAATCCTACTGTATTTGCTTCATGCTTTATCTCTAAACATCTAGATATTATATGTTGTCCTAAATGTTGCTGCATTAAATCAAATCTTCTTATAAAATTCAATTTGCAAATAACTTCTTTTTTTTCAATTTCTTCGCCAATTAAATGAATAATTTTATCATTGAAATAATATACATCAATTACCTCTAATGAATCAATAGTCCCTAAATCAGATGGTTGCCCTCCATTTTCAGGATAAAAATATGTTTTATCAAGAACTACTCCATAATTATCTTTTACTTTAACAATCTCTACAATATTTGCTTTAAATTCATTTGTATATGAATCTTTTAAAAATAATTTTTCTGTCATTATTATTCCTTTCTACATTAAAATTTATCAATCAAAACACTAAGTGGAAAAAATAAACTTACTTTATTAAAAAACTCAAAAGTTCCTTTAAAAATATTTGAACTAATAAGCATTGAAACTAAAATATAAGCTTGCATAAATATCATATATTTATTTTTCTCTTTAAAAAGAACAATAAATAATAAAACAACAAAATAATCAATAAAAATAAATATTGTAAATTTAATTAAATCAATTACTAATCCATCTATATCTAAAACATTAATATTACTAAGTATTAAATATGAAATTATAATTGGAATTATTAAATATATAAGTAAAACAAGGAATTTAATAAATATATATTTGACTATTGAAATATCTGATACATCTAGCCTTTTAATAATATTTCTATTTTTTTCATTAATAATTTCTTTTCCAAATGACATACTTATATATAAAATAATTGTACCTATTATAAAAACAAAAATTCTTTTACTATCATCCACTACATATTCATCTTTCTCAAGATTAACTATATTCAATTTAATAATAGAATTATCTTCATAATTTTTTATATAAATTTCTCTATATTCATTAAGATCATAATCTGCTTGAGTATTCTCATTAATCAACTTATAAATATCAAAATAAACATAATTTTTTATTACTTTTAAAGCAATATAATCATTTAGCCATGATGTTATTTTCATAGTAGATTCTTTATTATAACTTAATACATCGTTATAATCGCCTTTTTTTAGTTTGTTTTCAAACCCTAAATTTATTTCATATATTATATCTAATTTTCCACTTTTAAGTTCTTTAAAAGCTTCAATTTCATCTTCAAATACAAATAAATTTATTTCCTTATGACTTTCTAAATCTTCTATAAATAAATTAGAAGTAATAGATTTATCATTATCAACAATTCCAACATCATATATTACTTCCTTTTGAGTAATAAAATATGTATAAGTTAAAGACACAACTAATAAAACTAAAAGTATACTAATCATAATATTTTTTAATCCAAATAATTTGTTTTTTAATCTTATTAATAAATAATTCATTAAGACACACTCTCCCTTCTTAACAAATAACTTATAAAAATACTATAAAATATTATTGAAGCTATATTTACTATATTAATCGTTCTACCTATTAACATTTTGAAAGGAATATATAAAATATTTATTTCTTTTAAAGTATCAAATAACTTAGGTAATGAATCTATAGGCATTATAAAACCCGCACATAATGTAAGTAATGAAAAAAACGAAATAAAAATAATATCTCTTGTAATATCATTATCTATTTTTAAATAAAAATAAATAATAAAGCACTGAATAAATATAGTTATAATTATAAAGTGAAAAATAAAAATTAGTAAATCATTTATATTATAATTTGATAATACTGACATTAAAATGATTTTTAAAGGAATAACAACAATAGAAATATATAATAAACTAATTAATATTTTTGATATTAAAATATTTTCAATTAAATAGCCACAATTAATTAACCGACTTATCGTACCTTTTTTAATATCATCAGCTAAAGTATTAAAATAAATAATTGATGCTATTACAATGAGTAAAATAATCAAAACATTATAATAATAATCAAATGAAGTTAATCCTAAATATTTATTTATTATTTTGTCTTCTTTAAAAACGCTATCTCTAAAAAGAAATGTTTTTATATATTTCATTGATAAACTATTTAATTCATGTATTCTTTTTTCATAAGGTTCCCCATTTTCTTTTAAAATATTATAATAAATTATTGCACTATTTTGACTGCTATTAAGCATATCAACCATATTTTCAATATAATTCGTTAAAAATAATACTCTTAAATCTTTTTGGTTATTTACATACATATTTAATTTTGCAGTATTTCCACTATCTAAATCCTTATAAGTATCTTTTTCAATATATATTAACGAGACAATCTTATTTTCACTTAAAAGCTTTTTTCCTGTTTCAATATCAGTCTTTTTAAAAGAAATTATTTTTTTTAATTCTTCATTTTGAACACTTGAAAGTAAAAGATTTACTTCAGTTGAATCATCTTCAACTACAACTCCAATAGTAGTATCTAATTTTATTTTTTCATTTTCAAATAAAAAAATAATGCTGTTAATAATTACAGCAAATAGTAGAACAAGAATTAATAAATTAACTATCTGTTTATAATTTCTTTTTAACTCAAGAATTAATAACATTTTATAAGATTTCATGATTATATTCTCCAAAATATTCCTGTTTACCATCATTTAATTTAAGTAATTTATTACATGTACTTTTTAAAAAATATAGATTATGTGATGAAATAACAATAATTTTACCTTGGTTTTTAAGATTATTAATCAGTTTAACAATTTTTTTTCTTATTTGATAGTCAATACCTACAATTGGTTCATCCATAAAAATAAAACTTGGATCTCTAACCAGTTCAACTCCAATATTTACTCTTCTTTTGGTTCCACCAGATAATTTTGAAATCCTACTATTTAGAATATCTTTTAATTCAAGAGCTTCAATAATTTCAATAAAACTTAAATTATCATGCTTATTAATTTTCCCGAATATTTTAAAATTATCAATCACTGTTAATTCATCAAATAAAGCTATCTCTTGTGGAATATATCCAATTTTTTCTTTTACAACTTTATAATTATTTTTTTCATTAAAATAATCAATTTCACCACTACTTCTTTTCTTATTAGTTGATAAAAGCGTAATTAATGTTGTTTTGCCAGATCCATTCTCTCCTGCAACAGCCATTACATCACCTTTTTCAAGGCAAAAATTAACATTATCAAGTACAACTTTATTATTATATTTCATTATGAGATTTTTAACTTCCAACATTTTAATCACCCCTTTGATATATTTATAATATCAAAATTTCAATGAAATTTCCATAACACAAAAAAAAGAAGCCTAAATTTCTTTAGACTTCCTTGATATGTTATTTGATTTGTTCTTTTACGATTTCCATACCTTTTTTAATTGCTTCTTCATTCATTGGCATAAATTTAGCTTTGTTTTCGCCAAATACTTTAACCATTGCTTTAAATACAGTTTCAATTTTAACTGGATTTGCTAACTGAAGATATGCACCTAACATAACCATATTTGCTACTTTAGCATTTCCTAATTCTAAAGCAATTTCATTACATGGTATATAGAATGCTTCAACATCTTCTCTAGATACTTTCTGCTCAATTAATGAGCTATTAACTAATATTCTAGATCCTGGAGCAGCATTTTCTTCAAATTTTACTAATGAAGGTAAATTCATAACAATAACTGCAGTTGCATCATTTGTAATTACAGGTGATCCAATTGGAGTTTCAGAAACCATAACTGCACAGTTTGCAGTTCCTCCACGCATTTCTGGACCATATGAAGGTAACCAAGAAACATGTTTATTTTCCATCATTCCAGAGTAAGTTATAATTTGACCCATTTTCATAACACCCTGTCCACCAAAACCAGCACAAATTACTTTTTCATTAATCATACTATTTTGCCTCCTCAGGTGATCTTAAATTTCCTAGTGGATAATATGGCATCATATTATCTCTTAACCATTTTATTGAATCTCTTGGAGTAAGTGCCCAGTTAGTAGGACAAGTTGATAATATCTCTACAATACCAAAACCTTCTCCGCTTAATTGTAATTCAAATGCTTTTTTAATAGCTTTTTTAGTTTTTCTAATATTTGCTGGAGAGTCAACTGAAACTCTTTCAACAAATTTAGCGCCATCAATAGTAGCAAGCATTTCAGCAACTTTTAAAGGTCTTCCAGAATGTTCAACTGTTCTACCATCTTGAGATGTTGTTGTTTTTTGTCCTATTAAAGTAGTTGGTGCCATCTGTCCACCTGTCATACCATAAATTGCATTATTAATGAAAATAGTAGTAATTTTTTCTCCTCTATGAGCTACATGAACAATTTCTGCAGCACCAATAGAAGCTAAATCTCCATCACCTTGATAAGTCCAAACAACTAATTCTGGATTTACTCTTTTAATTCCTGTTGCAACAGCAGGAGCTCTACCATGAGAAGCTTGTTGCATATCACAATTAAAATAATCATATGAAAGTGCTGAACAACCTACTGGTACAACACCTACAGATCTATCTAATACATCTAATTCAATTAAAACTTCAGCAACTAATTTATGAACAGTACCATGAGTACAACCAGGGCAAAAATGAAGTTCAGCATCTGTTAAACCTTTTGATTTATCGTAAACTATAGTCATTATTTAACACCTCCTAACATTTCTTTAACTTTCAAAATAATATCTTGTGGATCTGGAATCATTCCACCACTTCTTCCATGGAATCCAATAGGTAATCTACCATTGTTAGCAATTTTAACATCATCAATCATTTGACCTTGTGACATCTCAACAACTAAAATTCCTTTTGCACTTTCAGGTATATCTTCAAATGCTTTATGTGGGAAAGGCCATACTGTAATAGGTCTTATTAAACCAATTTCAATACCTTCTTTTTTAAATTCAGCAATAACATTTTTACAAATTCTTGAAGTAGTTCCATAAGCTGTAAGAACTAATTCAGGTTTTTCCATATTGTAGTTTTCTACTCTAGTTTCATTTTTTACCATATCAGCATATTTTTCTTGAGCTGCTAAATTATGATTTTCTAAATCTGAAGCTTCTAAGAATAATGAATTAATAATATTTGGATTTCTTTCACCCTTAGTACCATTAGTAATCCAATCTTTTACAGGTAATTCTCTAGGAACCGGTTTTTTAAATTCAATTGGTTCCATCATTTGACCAATCATACCGTCACCAACAACCATTACAGGATTTCTATAATAATCAGCAATATCAAATGCTTCCATCATAATATCAACCATTTCTTGTAAATTAGCAGGAACGAATACAGGCATTTTGTAATCTCCATCTCCACCACCACGAGTAACTTGGTTATAATCTGATTGAGCAGGTTGAATTCCACCTAATCCTGGGCCACCCCTAACTATATTTACTATAACTGCTGGTAAATTTGCTCCAGCAATATAACTAATACCTTCTTGTTTTAAAGCGATTCCTGGAGAAGATGAAGAAGTCATAACTCTTCCACCAGCACCAGCAGCACCATAAACCATATTTATTGCAGCAACTTCACTTTCTGCTTGTAAAAAAACTCCACCGTTTTTTGGTAATTCTCTTGACATATATTCCGGCAATTCATTTTGCGGTGTAATTGGGTAACCAAAGAAAAACTTACAGCCACCTCTAATTGCAGCTTCTGCAATCGCTTCATTACCTTTCATTAAAACCTTTGACATAATAAAGTAACCTCCTTATTTAAAATCGTTCAACTTTTATTACACTATCTGGACAAGTTATAGCACAATTTCCACATCCAATACACTTTTCCATTTCAATTACTGTTGCAGGATGAAAACCTTTAACATTTATCATTGATTCATCCATCACGATAATGTTTACAGGACATACATCAATACAAAGTTCGCAACCTTTACAGATATCTGTATTAAAAGTAACTTTTCCTTTCGCCATTTAAGGACCTCCTTTTATATATAAATGCCTAACGGCATTTTTTCAACATTTTATTATTATAACCAATCAGGACGCATATATAATTTAATTGGAAAAACTTTTCCATTAAAACTAGTTGCATCTAAATCAGCAGCAATATTCTCTATAGCACATACATACTTAACCGGAATATTTAATTCCTTCGCTACCTCTTCAACAAGCTCTTGCCCAAATAACACATCTTCTACTGTAGTTTCTCTTAGTAAATGAGTATTATTAATAAGACCAGTAACTTTTGCATTTGTAACCTCTTCAATTTCTTTAATGTGCTTTACAGCACCTTCTAAATCCGCAGTTTGAGCTCTATATCTATTAATAACAGCAAACATATCATATTTGCCATCAGTTAAATAGTTTTTATATCTACCCATAGGTCTTGCTCCAATTGCATCTCCACCTACATCAATAATTGATTCAATTTCTTCATTTTGAAATAATTTAAGAACTCCTGCTGAAACCATTGGAATATTTAAATTATTGAATTTATTTCCTTTTACCGAACTAATAACTTCAATTCCTTCATTTTCTAAAATTTCAGCTCTTTCTCTTGATCTGAAATATGGATTAACAACATCTAAATCTGCAAGAGCAATTTTTTTATCACTGATTTTTGAAAGTTTCATTGCATAATTAACAGCAAATTCAGATTTTCCACTTCCATAATGACCAATGATTATTCTTATTCTATTATCTTTCAACATTACAACTCCTTAATAGATTTTAGCTTCTTCTTCGCCATTTAAGACTCTTAATCCGCCGCCTACCAAAGCTCCTAATTCATCTTCGCCAGGATATACGATTACATCTGAAATAAAACTAATTCTTTCTTTTATCCAATCAACAAGCATTTCACCATAAGCTAAACCACCTGTTAAAATTACTGCATCTACATCACCTTTTAAAACCGCTGCACATGCACCGACTTCTTTTGCTATTTGATATGCCATCGCTTCAAAAACAAGCTCAGCTTTTTTATCACCATTTTCAATCATTTCAGTAACTTCTCTACCATCATTAGTATTTAAATAAGCTACTAAACCGCCTTTTCCTTTTACTTTCTTTTTCATTTCATCTAATGTATATTTTCCTGAAAAACATAATTTTGCAAAATCATTAATTGGTAAATCTCCAACTCTTTCAGGTGAAAAAGGACCGTCTCCATCAAGCGCATTATTAATATCAATAACTTTTCCTTTTTCATGAGCACCAACTGATACTCCTCCACCCATATGAACTACTACAAAATTTAATTCATCATATTTTTTATTTAATTCTTTTGCAGCACGTCTTGCTACTGCTTTTTGATTAAGTGCATGAAAAATACTTTTTCTTTTTAATTCAGGCATTCCTGAAAGTCTTGCAACGTCTTGCATTTCATCAACAACCACTGGATCAACTATAAAAGCAGGTATATTTAATTTATCTGCAATTTCTTTTGCAATAATTCCTCCAAGATTAGAAGCATGTTCACCTAATACTCCAACTTTCAAATCATCAGCCATTTTATCAGTAACTCTATAAGTTCCACCTTCAATTGGTTTTAAAAGTCCTCCACGACCAACAATTGCATCTAATTTTGTTAAATTAATTCCTTTTTCATTTAAAACATCCAAAATAACTGTTTTTCTAAATTCATATTGATCATAAATTTTCTCATATTCATCAATTTTTTCTGCAGAGTGTCTCAGAGTTTCTTCAAAAACTTCTTTTTCATTATCAAAAATTGCAATTTTTGTAGAAGTAGACCCTGGATTTATCGCTAAAATTCTTTTAATTTCCATAAACATCTCTCCTTTATTTATTTGCCGCCATCAATGTGCCCAAAGCAATTGAATTAAGTTTTGCATCTTTTGAATCCGCTCTAGAAACAAGTACTATTGGTGCAGATGCACCTACTATAATCCCAGCAGATCTTGCATCTGATAAAAAGTTCAAAGATTTATAAAGTACATTTCCAGATTCAATATTTGGACATAATATTACATCAGCATCCCCAGCCACTGGATGATCAATTCCTTTTACAATTGCAGCTTCTTTACTTACTGCATTATCAAGAGCAAATGGTCCACCAACAATACAACCTTTGATTTCACCATTTTCATTCATTTCTGCTAACTTTCCAGCATCAACAGTACAAATCATTTTTTCATTTACTTTTTCTTTTGCACAAACTACAGCAACTTTTGGTTCATCTATATCTATCGCTCTAACAACTTCAAGTGAATTTTCAATTATCTGTTTCTTCTGCATTAACGTTGGAGCAATATTCATTGCAGCATCAGTGATAAATAATAATTTATGATATTTTTTTACATCGAATACAGCAACATGACTTAATACATTGCCAGTTCTTAAACCATATTCTTTATTTAAAACAGCTTTTAAAATTTTAGCAGTATCAATTAAACCTTTCATTACCATATCAGCCTTGCCTTCTGAAACTAATCTAACAGCTTTTTCGGCAGATTCTTCCATAGTTGAAAAATCATAAGTTTCAAATTCAGAAATATCAAAATTTATATTATTAGAAATTTCAGTGATTTTTTCCATATTTCCTATTAATATTGGCTTAACAATTTTTTCATCACTTGCATGTTTGATTGCTTTTAAAATTTCCACATCTTCAGCACAAGCAACTGCAATTTTTTTTGGCCCTCTTTCAATAGCCACATTTAATAAATCATCAAAATTCTTTATCAACTACTCCACCTCATTTTCATATATTTTAGCAACTTCAGGTCCTTCAATAACTCTTAAAGCTCCTTCATTAAGGGCAATCATTTCATCTTCACCAGGTTTTACTATAACTTCTGAAATAAATTCAACATGTTTAGTAATATAATCAGTTACATATTTTGAATATGCAACTCCGCCAGTTAATACAATTGCATCAACATTTCCTTTTAAAACAGTTGCCATTTTGCCAATTTCTTTTGCTATTTGATAACTCATCGCATCAAGAGCCATTTTAGCATCTTCATTTCCATTTTCTATAAGTTTTATTACTTCTCTAACATCATTTGTTCCAGTATATGCAACTAAACCAGCTTTTCCTCTTAATTTTGGTTTTAATGTTTTAAAAGTATATTCTCCTGAATAACACATTTTCATTATATCTCCAACAGGTAATCCACCAGCTCTTTCAGGTGAAAAAGGTCCCATTTCATTTGCATTATTTGCATCAATCATTCTTCCATCTTTAAGTGGTACAATTGATATTCCTCCACCTAAATGAGCAATTACTAAAGATAAATCTTCAACTTTTGTATTTTTTTCATTTGCAACTCTATATGCAATAGCTTTTACATTTAATGCATGAAGTAAAGATTTTCTTTCAACATCAGGCATTCCAGAAATCCTTGCAATATCATCAAATTCATCAACAGCAACAGGATCTACAATAAAAGATGGAATATCAACTTCATCACCAATTGCTTTTGCTAATAATCCTCCAAGATTTGAAGCATGTTTCCCTTGAATTCCAATTTTTAAATCTTTTACCATTTCGTCAGTAACTTCATAAGTTCCACTTGGCATAGGTTTTAATAATCCACCTCTACCCACAATAGCTTTAAACTGACTTAAATCGTAATTTTCACCTTTAACCCAATCAAGGATTATGTCCTTTCGATATTCATATTGATCAGTAATTTCTTCAAATTTATCCAATTCTTCGCTAGAATGATCTAAATTTTTCTGTAAAACGTTTTCTTTTCCTTTAAAAATTGCAACTTTTGTAGAAGTTGAACCCGGATTAATCGTTAAAATATAATTCATTTTTTACCCTCCACATACTCTTTTCTCTATATAATGCATAACTTATTCCAATTTTAAAATATTTTTAAATACTTTTAAGCATATGTTGATATCACTTATTTGTATTTTCATTTTTATTTTTCTAATAAAAAAAACAACCATTTTTTATTATGGTTGTTTATTAATACGCAATAATTTGCGCGCAATAATTTGCAGTTATTTTTA
>JAUCFZ010000037.1 GCA_030377915.1 Clostridiaceae bacterium HSG29 | reverse complement strand
GCATTTAAGAAATATTAACCATTATTTAATGGATATTGTATTAAATGATGAAAATGTTAACGAAGAGAATATTGAAAATGTTATAAGTACTTTAAAAAAACAAGAGAAATTATTAGAAAATTCAAATGAAAACTTTGAATATAATGAGAATTTTGAATCGAATAATGAAAATATGATTAAAATAAATACTGCAATTAACAGTATTGTTAAAAATACTAAGGAGGTAACTTGTGGATCAGATATCAAAAATGAAAATTAGAGCGGAACTTGCATTAGGGGAAGAAGAAGTTGAATTAGTCCTTAAAAATTGTAAAATTATAAATGTTTTTACTCATGAAATTCATGAAAATGATATTGCTATTAATAAGGGTAAAATAATTGGATTTGGTAATTATAAAGCTAAGAAATATATTGATGTTGAAGGGAAATTTGTATCACCTGGATTGATTGACAGTCATATGCATTTAGAATCATCTTTAGTTACGCCACAAAGACTTTCTGAAGTTGCAGTAGCAAATGGTACTACTACTATTATTGCTGATCCACATGAAATTGCGAATGTTCTTGGTGTTAAAGGGATTAAATATTTAATTGAATCTTCAAAAAATATTCCATTAAATATATTTTTTATGATACCTTCATGTGTTCCAGCAACATCTTTTGAAGATACAGGAGCTTCTATTGATTATGAAGATACAAAAGAACTTCTTAAAGATGATTGGGTATTAGGTCTTGGTGAATTAATGGATTATCCAAGTGTAATAAATGGAGATATTGGAATTTTAAATAAAATGGATTTAGCTAAAAGAAAAATTGTTGATGGGCATGCACCAGGACTAATGAATAAAGAATTAAATGCATATATGATAAATGGAGTTAAAACAGATCATGAATGTTCAACCATAGATGAAATGAAAGCAAGATTAAATCGTGGAATGTATGTTTCAATAAGAGAAGGATCTGCATCAAAAGATTTAAATAAATTAATTGGTGGAGTTAATGAATACAATTATAGAAGATGTTTATTTTGTGCTGATGATAAGAATCCAGAGGATTTAGTTAATAAAGGGCATATTAATCATAATGTAAAACTTGCAATAAAAGCTGGAATTGATCCAATTACAGCAATTCAAATGGCAACAATTAATGCATCTGAATGTTATAGATTAAGAGATATTGGTGGAATTGCACCGGGATATGATGCTGATTTATTAATACTTAGTGATTTAGAGAATTTTAAAATAAAATGAGCAAATTGTCCTCAGGGAAAAGGATTAATAAAGCAGCAGATGATGCTGCTGGTTTAGCGATAAGTCAGAAAATGAAATCGCAAATAAGAGGCCTTAACCAAAGTAGTAGGAATATTCAAGATGGTATATCATTAATACAGACAGGCGATGGAGCATTAGGTGAACTTAATGAAATTACGCAGCGTATGCGTGAATTATCAGTTCAAGGAGCTAATGGTATATTAACAAATCAAGATCGCGAAAAAATTCAAATTGAACTCGATAGTTTAAAAGAACAAATCGATCGAATCGCTAATAATACTGAATTTAATAATATTAAATTATTAAGCGGTATAATTGCTAAAGATACTTATACAAAAGTTATTGAACCAGGTTTGAAAATACCAACAAATGGTGAAATCGTTTCTCAAAATTTTGATGACGTCTTTCAAGGATTGAATATATCTATGGATTTTTATGAAGATGAAAGTGGCAAAATTCAAATTCAAGCTAAAGAAACAACGACAAAAGGTGAAAATATTCTTGGTAAAGTTGTATACGATAGAATTACTGATAAACCAAATTTAGAGTGGGAAAAAGATTTTTACACTGGTGAAGCTGAAGTTGTCTCTCTTATAAAAACAAAAGAAGGTGCATTGATTCAAAACTACAACGGATCAATTATTTCTATTGATGAAGATGGTAATGAATTATGGAAAAAAGAAATTGGTTTTGAATTATACAATATTAGTCAAACTTCTGATAGTGGATTTTTAGGACTAAGAAAAGAGAATATTTATGATAACGATGGCAACTTTCTAGAAAACATAACGAAAGCAATCAAATTGAATAAAGAGTGTAATATAGAATGGCAAAAAAATGTAGCAGTAGGTTACAATAGTGCTTTTTATCAAAAAGAAACTATTATTGAATTAGATAATAATAAGGGCTATGCTTATGCAGGAAATTCTACCGAACTTAAAGATGGTACAAATTCTGATGGTGATCCAATTCAATGGCGTGAATATGATAGCAATATAAAAGTTTTTGATAATAGTGGTAATTCTAGATGGGAAAGGTCATTTGAAGGATATAACCAATCCCTTAAATATAGAGGGGCATTTGATAACTTCGCTGATATTTCAGAAGATAATGATGGAAACCTTATTGCTGTAGGTGTTGCTAGTTATGAGGAGTCAGGTGAAACATTTATACAAAACGAAGGGAAAATTCGAAAATTTAATGCCAATGGATCAGAAATAAAAAGTAAAATCATTGAAAACTCAAATACTAATATACAAGGCGTCTTTGAAATAGATTTAGTTAAAATTGATTCTACCAATTCAATTATCATTAAAGATGTTGATCAATTAGAAGGTATAAAAAAGCTTGATGAGAATTTAAATATTCTATGGTCAAAAAAATTTGAAGGAGATGTTAAAAATATTGAGGTTTTAAAAAATGATAACGTATTAATTACAACTCAAGATAACAATGATAAAATAAATGCAGTTATGTTAGATTCTTTTGGAAATGAACAATGGAAAGTGAAATTAGGAAGTGACACTTCTTATAGTATTGAAAAGGTACTTCGACAAAATGATGGCAGTTACTTGTTTGCTTCAACTGATAGCGATAACATAGTAAGACTATCAAATAATAAAACTTTAAAAATACCATTAACTGAAACTCAAGGAGACAAAAATATTGTTACATTTGATGATGTAACGATTGAAATTAAAAATGGGAATCTGTCAAAAATTGAAATACCTTATGATGGAAGTTTAGATATTCAAATGGGTGCTAATTCTGGTCAGACATCCAATATTTCAATTGGAGATATGCGACCCAAAGCATTAGGCTTTTTAGATGGAATGCCTCGCATCAATCCTATAGAACAAGCCGGAATATCTATTGAATTAACAGATCAAGCTATTAAAAGAATTAATGCTCAAAGAAGTTTACTTGGAGCTAAACAAAACACCTTTGAGCATGCAAAAAAAAATGTAGATAATATGTCCGAACAACTTTTAACGGCTGAAAGTAAAATTGAAGATGCTGATATAGCAAAAGAAATGATGGAGTTAACTAAGCAAAATATTTTAATTCAATCAACACAAGCGATGATTTCACAATCAAATACAATTCCTCAACAAGTACTAAATTTACTAAAATAAGTATAAAAATCTACATTTCAATGAAAAACTTCAAAAACTAAAACCTATGCATCTGCATTTCATTTAAAATTTATATATTAATAATAAGCATTCAACATAAATTGATTTATACTATCAAAAAAGTTGTTAAAATTCTAAAAAACAATCATATAATAAACAAAAAAATCGCAGTAGTAAATAAACTGCGATTTTATAATAATTTTATTGTATTATTTTTTAATTATTTTTTCAACTCTTGGAGCATTGATTCTTGCAATTGTTGGTAAATCTGAACCAATTAATGGTTTAGCATATTCAACAAATGCTTTTGTTACGTTATTTCCAGCTTCATTAATAAATTCATTAGCCATTAATTTAGTTTTTGCTGCTATTTCAGAAAGATCAACTAAATCATAATCAACTGCATAATCTCCGATTCTCTTAATTACAACAGAACCACTTCTACCATCGATTAAAGCAAATTGAACAGCTCTTTCAGCAGCTTCTCTTGCTTCTTTTTGATCTACATCAGAAACAACTCCAACAAATGATCTTTGAAGATATCCAAATGTATCTGTTCTAACTCTTTTAATATCAGTATTATCTTTAATTAATTTAACAAGTAAATCTCCTAAAGCTCCAGTACCTGATAATTGAACATTACCATGTGCATCAACTTCAACATTCTCTTGTAATTTAGCAACTATTGCTTCACCATCAGCATCTTGAATTCCTTCAGATACAGCAATAATACATCTTCCATATTTAGCATAAACTTCTTTTACATCATTAACAAATTTCTCAGTATTAAACTCTCTTTCAGGTACATAAACTAAATGTGGACCATCATCAGGGAATTTTTTCATAAGAACACTTGCGCCTGTTAAAAATCCTGCATGTCTTCCCATTACAACGCCAATATAAACTCCAGCTAAAGCTCTATTATCTAAATTAACTCCTGCAAATGCCGAAGCAACAAATCTTGCTGCAGATCCGAATCCTGGTGCATGATCATTAATTACTAAATCATTATCTATAGTTTTTGGAATATGAACTGCTTCCATTTCATATCCTTGTTTGTCAGCAAATTCTTTTACTATTCTTACTGTATCTGATGAATCATTTCCACCAATATAAAATAAAAATCTAATATCGTGAGCTTTTAATACTTCAACAACTTTTTCGCAATATGCAGCATCCGGCTTAAGTCTAGATGATAATAATCCTGATGATGGAGTTGCAGCAACTTCATTTAAATTATTAATTGTTGCACTAGATAAATCAATAAAATCTTCATTTGCAATACCTTCTACTCCAGCTAAAGCTCCATATACTTTTGTTACATTTGCATATTTTCTTGCTTCTAAAGCAGCTCCAACAAATGAATTGTTAATTACGTGAGTAGGGCCCCCACTTTGTGCAATTAGTACTTTTCCTTTTAAACTCATTCTTTTCCTCCTATTATCCTTTAATCCACGGGACTCCGGGTCTGTTTTTCGCCATATATATAAATTTCGTCCCACTATAAATAAATTCCATATCTATTATATCAGATAATTCATTTTTTTTAATGTTTTTTTTTATTTATTATATTTCACCATTATTATATAATTTATCTTTTGTAATCTCTTTAATATTTTTTGCACCAGTCATTACTAAAGCACTTTTAAATTCATCTGCTAATTTATCAATATATAAACTAACACCTTCTTTAGCCCCACCATATACACTTATTGCAAATGGTCTTCCTATAAGAACTGCATCTGCACCTAATGCGATTGCTTTAAAAATATCTAAACCAGTTCTAATTCCACCATCAACAAAAACATACATATCATCGCCTACCGCGTCAACAATATCACCTAAAACTTCATAAGGTGCAGGAGTATGATCAAGTACTCTTCCTCCATGATTTGATACAATTATTCCATCTACTCCAGCTTCTTTTGCTTTTAAAGCTCCTTTTACTGTCATTATACCTTTCAAAATAAATGGTAATTTTGTAGAGTTTGCAATCTTTCTAATCTGATCCACGCTCATAGGTTGTACAGGTTTTCCAAGTCCAGTTAAAAAGAAAAGTCCGGCAGCATCAATATCCATTGCAATTGCAAAATTGCTAGCTTTTTCAGCAAGTTTTACTTTTCTCATAGCTTCATCAAAACTCCATGGTTTTATTGTTGGTATCCCAAATCCACCAACTTCTTTTACTGCTTCAAGTGTACCAATAAATGAATCTTCATCAATAGTATCACCTGTGAATGGTAAAATTCCGCCTTCTTTACATCCATCAATTAATTCTTTTGAATATGTTAAATCATTATATTTATCACCATAATGAAGTTTAACACCACCAACAGGTCCTGTAAATACAGGTAATCTAAAAGTATGACCAAATATTTCATATGAAGTGTCTATTTCTGAATATTCATAGAAAGTATCCATATTGACTTTTATTTTTGATAAATACTCATAACTTCTTGTAAAGCCACTTCCTGTACCTATTCCACCTGGTCCTGGTAATAATCCTCTACAAGCTATACCATTACAGTTTTTACAAACTTTGCATAAATCGCCAATATTTTTTTTAGCATTTTCTCTTACATCATTATAATTCATTTTACCCTCCATTTACTTTAGTTATTATAATATCAATACTTTTTTATCAGTATATCCTCATGCAATTTCATTTGCAACTTTTTCAACCGAATAACTTGCATATAAAACATTTTTTTCAACTGAATAACCTGCATTTAAAAAAACTTTTTCCATATAAATATAAAAACAAAAAAAATGAAGGTTTTCACCTTCGTTCAATTTATTTTATAATTCTAAGTTTTATTTCATTTTCATCCACTTTTTTCGTAAGTTGTTCAATTTTATTTTTATTATCAGTTATTAATTCTCTATTATTTGCAACTGCATCAGATAATTTAAGATAGTTAGAATCCACTTTATTATTTAATGTTTCAAATTTTTGATCCATCTTATCGAATCTTTCGTCCATCTTGTCAAATCTATCATCCATTTTATCGAATCTATCATCCATCTTACCTAATCTTTGATCAATTCTTTCAAAATTAAAATCCATTTTACCATTCATTGCATCGAACCTAGCATTCATTTCAGAATGCATTTTTTCTATTAAATTAATTACTTTTTTATCCATAATTCTCTCCTCTATATGAATATTTTATCACAGGATTATATGTTGTCAAATAAACAATTATTTGTTTTTGATGTTAAATTTAAGTCTAAATAAAAAAGAGACTATAACTAATATAGTCCCAAAATTTTATAAACTTTCCATTGCTTCTTTCCATGTATCTCTAAGCTCTATTGATAAACCAATTACTTCTTCAAGAGTTTCTTCATTTTTTTCAATATTTGCTTCCATTGTTCTTCTAGTCATATATTCATATAATAGTTCTAAACTTTGACTAATAACAATATCCATATCTAAAGTAGCTCTTAATTCATTAATTATTGCTTGTGCTCTTTGTAGGCTATTATTTGTTTTTTCATAATCATTAGCATTTAAAAATAATTTGCCTTGCTTTAAAAATCTAACTAATCCATCATATAACATTAAAGTTAATTGCTCTGGTCTTGCAGCTAAGATTTTCTGTTCTAAATAAATATTTTTTTTAGTTTTAGGTTCATTTTTCACTTCATGTAATTTTGCTTTTTTAGGTTCTTCTACATTTACTACTTTTTTAGGTTTTCTGTAATTATATGGATTTAATAATGCCATATCAACCACCCTTTCTATTTTTTTCTATCAAATCGATATCCACTAATGTTATTATTCGTTTTATATTTTTTCATTTTTGAATTTTTATTCTTAATTTCACCTTTTTGATTTTTTATTTCATCTACTAATGATTTTGTTTTATTCATTAATAATTTAAAGTTTTTCATATTTTCATTATCTAATTCATTAATACTTTTAAATATTTCTTTATCATTAGCATTATTTTTATTTCTTTCTTTTCCATATAATTTTATTAATTTATTTTTTCTGCTTAATTCTTCTTTTAAAGCATCAATTTTCTCTTCTTTTATTAAAACTTTTATTAGTTTATTAGTTTTTAATATCTCTTTTAAAATTTCATTCATAATTAACCCATCTGACTAGAAAGCCAATCTGATTGAGATTGCATTTCACTCATTGCAGCTTCCATTTTAGCAAACATAGTATAATAAGCTTCTTCTTTACTATCTAAATAATCAAGTATATCAAAAATTCTATCATCATAATCATTTATTACATCTTGAATTATATTGTCAAAATCTGAAACTTCACCTTCATATCCAGCTTTTTCAATTAATATTCCTTTATTTCCGCCTTCATCTCTTGTATTTCTAATATTATCTTGCAGTACGTCATATAATCTATTAGCAATACCTTCTTCAGCTTTTCGAGTAGAACGATTTGAAGTATCATCATAATCTACATCACTTGTTTTAGTAAAAAGTTCTACTACTTTTCCATAGTTATTATTTATGCTACTTTTTAATGTATCTTCATCTATAGTAAGTTTACCATTATCTTTATAATTTGAACTTGTAGTAATACCAATATCTTTTAAACTAATATTTAATCCTTCTATCGGTTCATATATAAGTGTTCTAAGTTGACTTGCTATATTTTCAAGTTCATTTGAAGATCCTAATATTCCGCTTTTAGCTTTTTCTTCCCATAATTCGATATCATCATCACTCATTGCTTCTTTTTCATCTGCGTTAAGTGGCGCATAATCATAATCTCTTTTTTCATCTAATTTTGTATTTATAGTTTCAATAATTTCATTATATTTATCTACAAAACTTGTAATTTTTTCAACTAATCCCTCTGTATCAGGCGAAAGACTAATTTCTATTGCTGTTGCACTTGTTGTTTTTAATGAATAATTTGCTCCATCAATAGTAAAATCATTATTAGATCTTGATGTTATTACTCCATCAATCTCAAATTTAGCATCTGTAGCTTCTGTATAACCATTAGTACCATCCACAGCATCTACATCAATTTTTAAACTATTAACCACAAAATCATTTGTAGCTCCATCTGCCTCATCAAAAGTAATTTTATTAATTTCTCCTGTTTCATTTGATTTTAATTCAAACTTTCCTGATAATGAAGAATAGCTCATTGTAACTCCTGCATCAGAATCATTTATTTTCTCCATCATTTCACTTATTGTATCATCAGTAGTAATTCCAAAATCACTTACATCGTTAATAGTTAAAGCTATATCAGTTCCAGTAACTAATGTGAAAGCCTCCGATAACGTTTCTGAACTTTTTAAATAATCAGTATCTCCACTTGTAAAACCTAAATTTGAAAGTATATTAGCATCACTTTCAATAACTATCGTTTGATGCCCAGATTCAACAGAACTAATATTTAATTGATTTGATCCATCAAAAGAAACTAATATTTTACCATCACCAAATTCAGCATCAATTTTAGCTTGCATATCAACGAGCAATTCAGCTCCACTATCACCTGTAGCATAACCACCATCTAAAGTAATACTTTTTGATACTCCATCAAAGCTAAGTGCAAATGTATTATTTCCTGATGCAATAGAAGTATTTATTGTACCAATACTTGCTATATTAATTGCTGTATCACCTACCATAGTATCTTTTAATCTCTCTGTAGACGCATATAAATCATTACTTGCTAAACTAGTTATACTATTAATAGTATGACTTAAGTTTGTAATATTAGTATTTCCTGTTACTGTTACAGCTGATGATTCTTCTCCTCCACTTAATACACTTGAAGTAAAATCAGCAAACATGGATGGACTTCTAAAGTTAGTTGATGGAGATAAAACATCAAAATTATTATTTTTATATTCTCTTAACATTTTTGAAATGCTTTGATATTCTTCTTTTCTCCACTCTTCATATATTTGTTCTTTTTCTACTTTATCTTTTTTTGCACTTTCTGCTTTCATTAAATCTTTAATCATATTATCAGTATCCATACCAGATGCAATACCTGTTATACGTGTATAATCTGACATACTATCACCTCCTTTATTAACTTCTAAATTCTAAATTTTTTCATCAACAAATAAACCTGCTAATTCCCACATTTTAGCAATCATATCTTGAATTTTTTTAGGTGGAAATTCTTTTACTACTTCTTTAGTTTCAGTATCAACCATCTTATACATTACTGTTTTAGTTACTTCATGAACCGATCTATCAATTCTTCTATGGTGTTGTTTTAATGCAACATTAGCTTGTTTTACTGATTTTTTCATTAATTCATCGCTCATTTCTTGAACGTTTTTATCAGTATCAAGTTTTGTTTTATTTTCAATTTTAGTTTCAACTTTCACTGGTTTTACATTTTCCACTTGTCTTACTTCAACTGGTTTTACATCGCTAACATTTTTTAAACTATCAATATTCATTTTGTACCTCCATCTCCACAGTTTTTCTTATATACTTTATCGGTTATTTCTATGTATTTGTTAATATTTCTTAAATATAAATGATAAATATGAAAAAGGAAGGAAAAATCCCTTCCTAAATTCTAAATTGATTATCTCAACAATTGTAATACCCCTTCAGGTTGTTGGTTCGCTTGAGCAAGCATAGATTGAGCAGCTTGTTGTAAAATGTTATTCTTAGTAAATCCCATCATCTCAGCAGCCATATCAACATCTCTAATTCTAGATTCAGATGCTTGCAAGTTTTCACTTGAAGTATCTAAGTTCTTAATAGTATGCTCTAGCCTATTTTGTAAAGCACCTAATGTGCTTCTTTGGCTAGACACCTCTCTAATAGCTGAATCAATTAATGTAATTGAACTATCAGAAGTACTTTGTGTAGAAACATTCGCTGAATCAATACCCAAACCATTAGATGTCAAATCAAAAGTTGTCATTATTAATGATTGACTCTGATTTGATCCAATATGGAAAAGAATTTGTTCAGGTGTATCACTCTCTCCAGTAGCTGTACTATCCGAAGTAAAACTTAAATTAAAATGAGTATACACAGTTGCAGTTCCCGTATTATTTAGTATAGTATCTGCAGTACTCAAATTATTTGGTGTCGTTGGATCACTACCATCAACTATTGAACCAGTACCACTAGATTTATCAAAATCCGTACTTGTACTTAAATAAGTATCAAAATTACCATCTACACTTAAATCATCAACAAAATCCTTAAATGTAGCATAATTCGCTGTAGCACCACTAGCCAATAATTCACCTTGATCAGTTTGAGTTGTATCTTCTATAGCTTTATCTAAAGTTTTTCCAGCTTCCAATTCATCAATAATAGCATTTATACCACCATCAGTTATCTCATGTAATGTTCTTAAAGCGATATAAGCTTTAGCATATTCTTCAATACTTCCGCCAAACGCTGTATCTACATCTAATGATACATCTTCAATATTTCCTGTTAGTTCATCAATGTAAGGAGCACCACCTTGAACAAGCATTGCTAAACCTTCCATAAACCAAGTTTCATCATTATCCATGCTACCATCTTGGATTAATTTAGTCATTTCAGTATATTGATAAGCATGCATAATTTCATGAGCAATTAGGCCATCAAATACCTCTTTATTAACTAAATCTCCATTTGAATCAATAACTTTTGCTAAATTAACTTTTAATGTTAAGGATGCTGCGCTATCTGATGTAGCCATAGCAGCTGCATATCCTACGCTATCATCATTAACATATTCTACTGTCATTTCTCTTTTTATTGGACTATCAGGATGTGATATTCCAAATCTGTCTTCAAGTACTAGCATAGAATCATTAATCCAACCTGGGATTTCTTCATTAAGTGTAATTATTACGCTTTGATCAATACCCTCAAAGCCATCTGCTTGTAAAGCAGCACCGTAATTCATGATTTTTTTCGTATTGTATTCAGTATTGTTTGCAATGCGATCTACTTCTAATTTCAATTGAGAAATTTCATTATTAAGTTGCTCTCGATCTTCATTAATATTTGTATCATTTGCACCTTGTACTGCTAATTCACGCATTCTTTGTAATATTGCATGAGTTTCATTCATAGCACCTTCTGCCGTTTGTACTAACGATATTCCATCTTGCGCATTTCTACTAGCTTGATTTAACCCTCTTACTTGAGCTCTCATTTTTTCAGAAATAGCTAAACCAGCAGCATCATCTCCAGCTCTATTAATTCTATAACCAGAAGATAATTTTTCAATTGATTTAGATGTTCCACCTTGATTAATACCTAGCATTCGGTGAGTATTCATTGCCATAATATTATTATTTATTCGCATAACTCACCTCCAATTTTTAGATGATTAATAATTTTTTAAAAAAAGAAGAGGTATATATACCCCTTCTTCAATATTATTTAATTATCAATTATCTTAATAATTGAAGAACACCCTGAGGTTGCTGATTAGCTTGAGCCAACATTGATTGTGCAGCTTGTTGTAAGATGTTATTCTTAGTGAATTCCATCATTTCTTTAGCCATATCAACGTCACGTATTCTTGATTCAGATGCTTGTAAGTTTTCACTTGAAGTATCTAAGTTCTTAATAGTATGCTCTAATCTGTTTTGAACAGCACCAAGTTTTGCTCTTTGAGTTGATACAGTTGTTATAGCTGTATTAATTGTAGTAATAGCTGTATCAGCAGCAGTTTGTGTTGAAATATCAATACCTGCTCCAGCAGTTGCTGCACTTGCTAATTCTCCACCACTAAATGTTGCTGCAGCAGCAATATTCACATTTACACTTGCAGTATCTGCTCCGGATATAGTTCCATCTAATGTTAATTGCAACCCACTTAACTCTGTACTGTCAAATTCAACTCCTGTTTGATCAGTTGCAACTGAAATCGTCTGGGTATTTGAGGCAGCATCTGTCACAGTAATATCAAAATCTCCAACACCTCCAGCTATACTTGTCGGACCACCAGCAACTAAAGATGTAGCTGTAAATGTAAATCCACCTGTTAACCCACTAGCATCAGTTCCAACTTCAGATTGTGTAAAACCAGCTAAATCAGCAGTAGCATCAGTAGCAGTACCATCAATAACAATAGTTTTAGCAGTATGATTTACAACAATTGTATCATTTCCACCAGCTAACACCTCTACAGTGTAATCGTTATAAAACTCTGTATTATCAACAGTTGTTACCGCAACCGTTCCTACAGTTATTGTACCAGTTGAAGCTGATCCATTTGCTGCAACACCAATAGTTAAACTTGCACCATCAATTAATGATGTGCCTGTTGCTCCTGAAGCGATAGCAGCGCTTGAAATATCTGTTGCATTTTCAACATCTACACCATCAGCCCCTATACCTAAAGTTTTTGCATCCATAGCACCAATGCCAAGATCCATACTTTGAGTTGCATTAGCACCTATTTGGAATGTTAATTCGCCAATAGCTCCAGTTTCTAATCCACCATCTAAAAGCTTTCTTTCATTGAATTCAGTATTATTTGAAATTCTAGTAATCTCAGTAGCAAGTGCATCTACTTCTTCTTGGATTGCTTCTCTATCTACATCAACATTTGTATCAGAAGCAGATTGTACAGCTAATTCTCTCATTCTTTGTAAGATATCGTGAGTTTCATTTAAAGCACCTTCAGCAGTTTGAATTAATGAAATACCATCTTGAGAATTTCTTGAAGCTTGATTAAGACCTCTAACTTGAGCTCTCATCTTTTCAGAAATAGCTAAACCAGCTGCGTCATCTCCAGCTCTATTAATTCTGTAACCAGAAGATAATTTCTCAATTGATTTAGTTGTACCTGCTTGATTAATACCTAACATTCTGTGTGTATTCATTGCCATAAGATTATGATTAATTCTCATATTTCCCCTCCTTGGGTTTTTAATAATATTAACGACGTCCTTGTCGTTAATTATCTATAATGAACTTATATTTTAGCCGGCACTTCCATATAAGTATCATACTAATAATATTATCGCCTAAAAAATGATTTTATTTAATTTTTTTATCATTAATTATCTTTTTTCATATATATTTCTTTAATTTTTTTAATGTCCACTTGTTTATTAATTGCTTCTTTATTCTGATTTTGAATTTCTTCAAATATTTCTTTTCTATTTATTTCTACATCTTTAGGAGCTTCAATACCTATTTTAACTTTCCCATTTTCAGCTTTTATTATTTTTATTTCAATATCTTTTCCAATAAT
>JAUCFZ010000036.1 GCA_030377915.1 Clostridiaceae bacterium HSG29 | reverse complement strand
TATGGCAATTAAGTGTAAGATTTGTGAAAATGCTAAATAAGTAGATTATAGTTAATGAGAAATCGAAAGTGAAATTATGTGAGAGAAAGAAAAGTTCACTATGATAAAATATAAAAAATAATATATTAACATTATATTGTGTTATTATTAATATATAAAACATATTAATTATATATATTATTTATTTACAATTTACAAATTATTTAGGAGGGAATATGCTAAAATGCCTATATAGAAAAGATAAATTGTATATAAGTGTGATAAAAAATAATAGTCAAAGAGTTTTAGTAATATTAAGGAAGTAATCTCATTATGTAAAAAGATAAAAATAATGGGAAGTAAAAAAACATTTTATAATAGGGGGAGAAACATATGAAACTTACAAATGAAACTATACATAGTATGGATTTGATTATGATATTAAATAGAATATTTAATCCGTTACCAGTACCAATTATTTTAGTTGATAAAGATAGTAAGATTATTGTAATAAATACTGTATTTGCTGACTATTTGGGATTTGAAAAGAATCAACTTTTAGGAAGAAATGTAGAGGAGATTGATAAAAACACAAGATTTCCATATGTTTTAGATAGAAAAGTTTCTGAAATTGCTTGGAGACATCAATTCGAAAATGGGCATACAGCAATTGTGCATAGAATTCCTGTATTAGATGATAGTGATGAAGTTTTGTTTGGTTTTGGCTTGGTTCTGTTTCAAGATATTTCAGAATTCAAAGAAATTATTCAAAAAAATAAGCAGTTAGATTCGGAATTATTTCATATTAAAAATGAATTTAAAAAAATTCGTGGTGCTAAATATACTTGGGATTCAATTATTGGTTCATCAGAAAAAATGCTTGAAGCAAAATATATTGGGAAAAAGGCAACTCTTACGGCATCAAATGTTTTAATATATGGAGAAAGTGGTACGGGTAAAGAATTGTTTGCGCATGCAATTCATGCAGATAGCGGTAGAAGTTATCATTCGTTTATCAGGGTTAATTGTGCTGCAATACCAAAGGATCTTATTGAATCAATACTTTTTGGATATGAAGAAGGTGCATATACAGGAGCTAGAAAAGGCGGGAATATTGGTAAGTTTGAGCTTGCGAATAATGGGACTATTTTTTTAGATGAGATTGGAGAATTGCCTCTTAATATGCAAGCAAAATTATTAAGAGTTTTGCAGGAAAGAGAGATTGAGCGAATTGGAGGTAATGATACAATAAAGATTGATGTTCGAGTAATTGCTGCAACTAATAAAGATTTGAGAAAAATGGTAGAAGAAAAGACTTTTAGAGAAGATTTATATTATCGTTTGAATGTTATGATTATAAATGTACCGGCTCTTAGAAATAGAATGGATGATTTAAAGGTACTTGTTGACTGGTTAATTGAAAAAAAATGTAATGAAATGAGTCGAATAATAACTGGATATTCAAGTGATTTTATGGAATACTTAGAAAGTTATAATTGGCCTGGGAATATTAGAGAGTTGGAAAATGCATTGGAAAGAGCCATAAACATGTCCAAAAACAACACACTTATAGCAGGATATCTTCCTGTATACTTGACTAAACAGTTGAAAAATAAAGAGTTTGGAGGATCTTTAAAATTAAAAGATGCTGTTGCTGATCTAGAAAAAAGAATGATTATTGAAGCTTTACATATTGCTAATAATAATCGCTCGAAAGCAACACAAATGTTGGGATTGAGCCGTTCTAGCTTTTATGAAAAAATCAAAAAATATGATATCGAATAGTGTGCGAAATAAAGACAGTGTCCAAAAAAAAGACATAGTCTTTATTTTTTTTTGAGTAGAAATGGCTATTTTACTAGCAATAAATTTGGCATGGTAATTGCAATATAAAATATGAAAGATTTTAGAGGAGGAATATAATGACCATTTTTTTACAAAATATCATATCAGGATTGGAAACAGGTGCTCTATATGCGCTAGCAGCACTTGGACTTGTATTAATATTTAGAACTAGTGATGTAATTAATTTTGCGCAAGGAGACATTGCGATGTTTAGTACTTTTTTTGGATATCGTATTTTCGAGAAATATATGTCATATCCATTAGCAGTGATTTTAGCATTATTGTTTGCAGTTGGACTTGGCTATGTATTAGAGAGAGTGTTTTTACGAAAAGCGTTGAAGTTGGGAATAATTAATAAAATAATAATAACAATGGGAATGTTGATGATTATTCAAGGACTCACCGTAATATTTTATGGAACTGAAGATTATTATTTAAGGAAAGCAATTGAAATGGATAATTTCGATATAGCAGGAATAATAATTCAGCCTAATGCATTATTTATTATTTTCTTAACACTTGGAATTGTAATATTGTTTAATTATTTGCTAAAAAACACGAAATTTGGAATTTCTATTAGGACCACAGCTGAAGATGAGGAAACAGCGAGGCTTATGGGAATTCCAGTAGGAAAAGTTTATTCGAGAAGTTGGATGATTGCAACTGCATTAGGAGCATTAGCAGGAATTCTGGTTGCTCCTAAAACACAGGTATCGATTTCTATGATGCTAGATATACATTTAAAATCTTTCATAGCAGCGGTTGTAGGAGGTTTTTCATCTTTCTTTGGTCCTGTGGTAGGTGGGTTTTTAATAGGAGTTGCCGACAATTTAGTTGGATATTATTGGTCGCTCGATTGGAAAACAGCAATTGTATATGGGATTTTGCTTATTACTCTAATTATAAAACCAGCGGGTATTTTTGGCAAAGTTGTTAGGAAGAAGGTTTGATATGATAAAAATTCAGTCAAAAGTAATAAAAACAATTATTCTGGCAATTATAGTAATTATTATAGTAGGGATTGCTCCATTTAAAACATCTACAATAACTATTTTAAGTACTGTATTAATATATGGAATTGCAGCAATGGGATACAACGTGTTGTTAGGATATGCCGGTCAAATTTCCTTAGGACATGCAGCATTTATTGGTCTAGGTGCATATGTATCTGCATATGCGACTGACGTAATGGGCATACCGTTTCTATTTGCAGTTTTATTATCTGGAATTATTCCGATAATTTTAGGATTAATATTAGGTGGAGTGGCGCTTCGGTTAGAAGGACATTATTTAGCTATAGCAACATTAGGATTTGGTGTTACAGTTCAGCAACTTTTTAAAGTTCTTACAAAGTTTACAAATGGATTTGCTGGTAGAATTGCACCAAGCGCTTATATTTTTGGAAATAAGATTAAAGGCGTTGGTTATCTGATTATGTTGATTATGATAACAACATTTTTGGCTATAATAATCGAAAATATTTTGAAAACTAAAACTGGTAGAGCATTTATTGCTATGAGAGATTCAGAACATGCTGCTAAAGCAATGGGAATAGACATTGTGAAATATAAATTGATTGCATTCTCAATATCGGCTTTTTATGCTGGAATCGCAGGTAGTTTATATATGCATCTTGTGAAGTATACACAACCCGATGTTTGGGGATCAGTTCTTTCAATAAATATTTTAGCGATGGTTGTAATAGGTGGATTAACATCAGTAGGTGGAAGTATATTAGGAGCTGCATTTATAGTTTTAATGCCACACTTAGTAGCTGGTATACCATATGTAAATACAATTCCAAGCGCTTCAATTATTATTACAGGAATTGTGATTGTTATAATTATTCGATTTATGCCGATGGGATTGATTACTTTCGTAAATCGTTTTAAAAGGAGGGTTACCAATGTTAGAGGTTAAAGATCTTTCAATAAGTTTTGGCGGACTAAAAGCGGTAGATCAATTAAATTTTATTGTACCCGAAGGATGTATTTATGGATTAATAGGTCCAAATGGAGCCGGTAAAACTACGGTTTTTAACATGATTAGTAGATTCTATACTCCTGATGAAGGAAGCGTTTTATTTTTAGAAAATGAATTATTAGATTATAAAATTCATGAGATAATTGCTCTTGGTCTTGTTCGTACTTTTCAAAATGTTGAAATTATTAAGAATATTAGTGTAATGGATAATCTGCTTATTGGTCTTCATCATCAAATGGATACTAACTTTTTTACAGAAGTATTGGGATTGGCAAAGAAAAAAGAGAAAGATTTTCATGAAAGAGCTAGGGATATACTGAAATTTTTAGGACTTGAAGATTTTGAAAATGAAATTGCAGGGGCTCAACCATATGGAATTCAAAAACTTATTGAATTGGGTAGAACATTAGTTACAAATCCTAAAATGATTATTTTAGATGAACCTGCAGCAGGGATGAATCATTCAGAAACAAAGAGTTTAGGTATTTTAATTAAAAAAATTAATAAAGAACTGGGAATAACAATTTTATTAGTTGAGCATGATATGGATTTGGTTATGAGTGTTTGCAATAAAATAACAGTAATTAACTTTGGCAAAAAAATTGCTGAGGGTACTCCCAGTGAAATAAGAAATAATATTGAAGTCCAAAAGGCATATTTGGGGGGAGAATAGATGATAAAAATATCTAATTTAAATGCAAAATATGGATATATAAATGCTTTGAAAGGCATTGATATAGTAATTAAGAAAGGACAAATTGTTACTTTACTCGGAGCTAATGGTGCGGGTAAAACAACGACTTTGAGATGTATTTTAGGTTTATTGGAAACATATTCTGGAGAAATACTTTTTAAGGGTGAGAATATTGCAGGAAAAAAAGTAGAAGATATTGTAAAAGGAGGGATAATGAGTTCTCCGGAAGGGAGAAATGTATTTGGGTCACTTTCAGTAAAAGAAAATTTATTAGCAGGAGCGTTTACAATTAAATCAAAGAAACAAATGCTTGATAATTTGAATAAAGTATATAAATATTTTCCAATATTATCAGAGAGAAAAAACCAAATGGCAGGCACTTTATCAGGAGGAGAACAACAAATGCTTTCGATAGGAAGAGCATTAATGGGATCACCAGAAGTATTACTGTTAGATGAACCAAGTTTAGGTTTAGCTCCTATAATTGTAAGAGATATATTTAAGATTATTCAAGAGATCAACAAAGAAGGTACAACAGTGCTATTAGTTGAACAAAATGCTATGCAAGCTCTAAAAATTTCAGATTATGCTTATGTTTTAGAAACAGGAAGAATTGTTCATGAAGGTAATGCAAATGAATTAATCGAGGATGATAAAATTAAAAATGCTTATTTAGGCGGAAATTAGGAGGAAATTATGAAAAGAATATTTTTACTGTTACTTGCTTTTACTATTATTTTTACGGGGTGTGCTAAATCAGTTGATACCAATACAGCACAAGGAATTTATGAGGATAAAATTGTAGTTGGAACTACAGGTGCACAACAAGGTCCGTTAGCATTTATTGGAAAACCATATTTTGATGGTATGAATGCATATTTTGATATGATGAATGAAAATGGTGGAATTGAAGGAAGAGAAATCGAGCTAATTGTATTAGAAGATGAATTTAAGCCAGAAACAGCTATAGCTAATGTACAAAATTTAATTAATGATGAGAAGGTTTTTTCATTAGTTGGATTATTTGGGACTCCTGGAGTTAAGGCTTCAATCCCAACAGTGCAAGAAGCTGGAATACCTGCTGTATATTTTGCAACTGGAGCTACAGCACCAGTAACTGCTGGAAAAAACTTTTTTCCAGTTCAACCAAATTATGCTTATGAAGGAAAATTAATGAGTCAATATGCTGTTGATTATTTTAAAGCAAAAAAAATTGCTGTGATTTACCGTTCGGATGATGTTGGTTTAGATGGTTTAAAAGGAGTAAAAGACGGACTTGAAATAATGGGTAAATCAGATTATTTAGTTGCTGAATTATCTTTTGATGCAGGTGCTACTGATTTTACAGCTCAGGTAGCGAAAGTTAAAGAATCAGGTGCCGATGTATTGATTAATTATGCTTTGGGCGGTGGAGTTTCAGGTGTATTAAAAGAGCTTGAAAAAATGGGAATGACAGATTTACCTCAAATTACACCATATCCAAATGTTTCTGATAGTTTTGTAGTTGCAAATTTAGAGGCTTCTCCAAATGCAATATTGAATTTATATGGAATGGGTTGGGTTGATATGACTAGACCAGCAGTTGAAGATATGGTTGGAGCTATGGCTAAGTACTATCCAGAATCTGCAGTGAATGCGTATACTGTATCGGGATGGATTGCAGCTGAAACTTTCTATAAAGGTTTAGAAATTTCATTAGAGAATAATAGTATTGATGAATTGAATTGGGAAAATTATATAACTGCAATGGAAACTTTAGAGTATACAGAGGGAATTATTCCTAGAATAGCATATTCTCCAGATGAAAGAAATGGAGTTACAAATATGGCTTTAGTTCAAGTTGTAGGAAATACTTGGGAATTACAAACTGATTATTTAGAATTTAAAAAATAAGGAGTAAATTATGCCATATCTAGATGTAAATCATGGAAAGCTTTATTATGAAGAAGAAGGAAATGGATCGGTTTTACTTTTAATAACACCTTTTGGTTATTTGCAAAGTATATGGCATAAACAGGTTAAGTTTTTTAGTAAACATTATCGGGTTATTACTTATGATCTAAGAGGTGTAGGTAAAAGTACAAATGAAATGAGTAAAATATCAAAAGAGATATTACTAGATGACTTGTATCATATAATAACCCATATTTCAAATGAACGAGTGAATTTACTTGGGATAGGTAAATTAGGATATTTAGCTCAATATTTTGCTTTATTATATCCGGATAGAATAGAGAGCTTAGGATTAGTTTCATCATCATATGGTGGACCTAATAGTTTATCTATCCCTTTTGAAATTTTGCAGCATATTTTTAAGCTGGTTAATTATGATGAGAAAATTGCGAAAGCACTTTGTTTTAAAGAAACAAGCACTAAAGATGAGAAAGTGTGTGAAGAAGTCTTATTTCATAAGAGCAAAAAAGTAGAAAAAAATATATATGAGGATTATTTAATGATGTTTGCAAATACAAATAATGAAAATGCTTTAAAAAATTTAAAAGTGGATACATGGATTAATACAGGTTGTGATAATGAAATATATTTGGTAGAAAACAGCAAAAAATTACATTTTTTAATTGCTCATTCTGAATATCAAATATTGACTGGTGGGTATTTGAATTTTTATACAAATAGTGAGGAATTCAATAAGGCATATTTCAAGTTTTTAAATAAAAAAGGCGGAAAGAAGGTTTAAATGGAAACGATAGGTATTGTTGGGACAGGAATATATATTCCTGAAAATAGAATGAGTGCAAAAGAAATCGCAGAAAAAACTAATGGAAATTGGACAGAAGAAAATATTATAAAAAAATTAGGAATTTTAGAAAAACCAATTCCTAGTCTTAAAGATGGAACGCAAGAAATGGGAGCTTTGGCTGCATTGGATGCGTTAAAAAACACAGGAATTGATCCTAAAAGCATTGACCTTATTATATCTATTGGTGAAGAATGGAAGGAATACCCTCTTACTACAACCGCAATATATATTCAAGATAGAATTGGAGCAATTAATGCTTGGGGAATTGATTTTCAACAAAGATGTGCAACTACTATTTCTGCTATGAAAATTGCGAAAGATATGATGTCTTCGGATAAAAGTATAAATACTGTAATGATTGCGGGTGGATATAGAAATGGAGATTTTGTAGATTATAAAGATCCACAAATGTCGATGATGTATAATCTTTCAGCTGGAGGCGGAGCAATCATATTAAAAAAAGGATGGAATAAAAATTTGTTGTTGGGTTCTCATATTATGACAGATGGCTCGATGGCTTTAGATGCGGGCGTAGTATATGGCGGAACAACAAATCCGATAACATCAGATAATTTAGATGAAGCATATACTTCTTTGAAATTAATGAATTCAGAGCATATGAAAAGTAGATTAAATGATGTTTCTATGCCGAATTGGTTGTTATGTATTGATAAAGCGTTGGAAAAGTCTGAATGCAGTAGAAAAGATATTGATTACTTAGGTGTTTTACATTTTAAAAGAAGTATGCATGAATATTTACTAAATGAACTAGAGCTTAAGGACAATCAAACAATTTACCTTCAAGAGTATGGACATATGGGGCAAGTGGATCAAATACTATCATTGCATCTTGCAAATGAAAGAGGCTTGCTTGAAGGTAAAAAAACTGTTGCGCTAATAGCCGCAGGTATTGGATATGCATGGGCAGCTGGAATAATAAGGTGGGGTTAAATGATTAGTAAAATCTATAATAATAAAATAATTTCAGTAGATAAAGCATTAAGTCTTATCAAAAGTGAAGATAATATTGTAAGTGCTATAGCTGCAGCTGAACCCAAAGAAATTTTAAATAGACTTCATGAAAGAGCTGGTGAAGTTAATGATGTCAATGTAACAACATGTTTACCTATGGATTCATACGAATATTATATGAATTCGTCATATAAAGATAGTTTTTTTATGGATGGATGGTTTTATTCTGGAGCTATGAGAAAAGCACATAATAATGGAAATATATCATATATACCAAATCACTTGCATTTAGCAGGAAAAAATAGACTTTACCATAGACATACAAACGTATTTATAGGAACAGCTTCATCTATGGATGAACACGGATATTTATCTTTATCATTAAGTGCAACATATGAAAGAATGATTTTGGAAGAAGCAGATCTTGTTATTTTAGAAGTGAATCCAAATATGCCAAGAACATTTGGAGATACAACTGTTCATATTTCACAAATTGATTATATTGTAGAAGTAGATTATCCTGTTCCAGAATTAGCAGTTATTATGCCTAATGAAAAAGATAAGAAAATTGGAAAAATGATTGCAGGTATTATTGAGGATGGTTCAACACTTCAATTAGGGATTGGTGGAATTCCTAATGCGGTTACAAAAGAACTTTTCGATAAAAAAGATTTAGGAATTCATACGGAAATGTTTACTGATGGAATGGTAGATTTAGCTGAGGCTGGTGTAATAACAGGAACAAAAAAAGGTTTTTATGATAGAAGAATGGTTGCAACATTTGCGCTAGGAACAAAGAAGCTATATGATTTTATAAACGATAATCCAGCTGTAGTAATTAAAGATGGTTATTGGGTAAATGATCCATACACTATTAGTAAAAATAAAAAAATGGTATCAATTAATACAACGATTGAAATTGATTTAACTGGACAGTGTTGTTCCGAATCGATTGGCTCTAAACAGTTTTCGGGAACAGGTGGGCAAGCAGATACTGCAATAGGCGCACAAATGTCGGAAGGTGGGAAATCAATTATTGCATTATATTCAACTACAATGGTAAGAAATAAAGAAACGAATGAAAAAGAAGAAATATCTAAAATTGTGGCTAGACTTAAGCATGGTGCATTTGTAACATTGTCGCGAAATGATGTAGATTATGTTGTAACAGAATATGGCATTGCTAAGCTGAGAGGCACTTCAGTAAGAGAGCGTGTTTTACGACTTATAGATATTGCTCATCCCAAATTTAGAGATGAATTATTATTACAAGCAAAAGAATTGAAATATATTTAGTGTTTTTGTAATATAATAATAATGAAAATAATGAGAAAAATTAAATTTAGTGTTGAATAAATAGGAGGTTGTTATGAAATATTATCCATTAGAGAGAATTGATATTGGTGATGAAATAATTGCGTATAGAAAAGCAGGAAATGGTGGCAAAAAATTATTGTTGATTCATGGAAATATGACAAGTTCGGTTCATTTCAATATTTTAATGGATAAAATTAGTAATGATTATGAAATTATTGCGCCTGATTTAAGAGGGTTTGGAGAATCAAGTTATAATAATAGCTTTAATAGTTTGGAAGAACTAGCAAATGACTTGAAACTTTTTATAGAGAAGATTGGATTTAATGATTTTGATGTTTTAGGATGGTCTACAGGTGGTGGTGTGGCTTTATATTTGGCAAAAATGTTGCCTAAATTAATAAATAAAGTATATTTAGTAGAATCAGTAGGAGCTATGGGATATGCAATGTATAAAAAGGATGAGAATTTTCAACCTATTCTTAATGAAATATTGTTAACAAAAGAAGATATAGAAAAAGATCCTGTTCAAGTAGCACCAGCACTATATGCATTGAAAGACAAAGATACCGCGTATTATAAAATGATTTGGGATATGTTGATTTATAATAATGGAAATTTTCCTGAACCTGATTTATATGATGTATATTTAAATGATATGTTAACTCAAAAGAATTTAGTAGATATTGATTATAGTTTGACAAGATTTAACATTACAGACAATTATAATGAATATGGTAAAGGTGATAGTAGCTATAGAAAAATAGAAATGCCTATAGTAATAATTCACGGAAAGAAAGATATTGTTGTTCCATATACAGAAGCAGAAGGAATGAAAGAATTGTTTAAAGATCAAGCTAAACTTATTACTTTTGAAAATTCTGGACATAGTCCATTTATTGACAATATGCAAGAATTAATTAAAGCGATTAAGGAGAATTAAATGGCATTTATGAATATTGATTCAGTTGAGTTATATTATGAAATTCATGGTGAGGGATTTCCTCTTTTGATTTTGAATGGAATAATGATGTCAACAGTGAGTTGGCAGAAATTAATTCCTCATCTGCATGAGGCTAAAGTAATATTATTAGATTTTCCAGATCAAGGTAAAAGTAGGGAATTAAAAAAATTGTATTCTCAAGAAGATATTGCTAAAATTGTTGGAAAATTTATTGAAAATTTAGGATTCGAAAAAATAGATATACTTGGTATTTCTTATGGTGGTGAAATTGCCCAGATTTTATCAATTAATCTTGGAGAAAAGATTAGAAAGTTGATTTTGGTGAACACGACTCCAGTTACAACAAAACAGTTAAAAGCTATTGGAGATAGTTGGCTGGTAAGTACAAATAAATATGATGGAAAGAAACTCTTTGAAGAGTCATTTCCGTTAATATATTCGTATACTTTCTATGAAAATAATAGTGAATGGATAGAAAATAGATTGAAATTAATACCAGGTTCGTTAACTAGAAAATGGTTAGAGGGATTTGGCAGATTAGTGGTAAGCGCTGAAAATTTAAATGTGATAGATAGATTGAAGAAAATTACTGCAGATACTTTGATAATATCAGCAGATGAGGATCTTTTAACACCTAGTAATTTGCAAGATATTCTTGAAAAAGAAATAGTAAATTCAAAAAGAATAACTATTCACAAATGTGGGCATGCTAGTATGTACGAACAGCCTGAAATGTTGATATCGATAGTAAAAGGGTTTTTGATGACAAATAAAAAAATTAGAATTTTATAGGAGGAAAGATATGGTTAAAGATAAAGTAGTAGTAATAACAGGTGCAAGTCAAGGAATTGGTTTTGCAATAGCAAAAAAATATGTTGAAAATGGTGCTAAAGTAATTAATTATAGTATTGTGCCATCTGAAAAAGTTGTAGAAGGAATAGAATTTTATCAAGGAGATGTTACTGATAGAAATCAAATAAAAAAATTCTATGAATATGCAAAAAATAAATATGGAAAAATTGATGTATTAGTAAATAATGCTGGAGTAACTAAAGATGCTTTAATGTCAAAAATGACTGAAGATATGTGGGATTTTGTTATAAACGTTAATTTAAAAGGTGTATTTAATATGGCTCAATCTGCATCTGAAGTATTTACTGAACAAGGCTTTGGTAATATAATTAATATTTCATCTATAGTGGGTGAATATGGTAATGTAGGTCAAACTAATTATGCAGCAACTAAATCAGGTGTTATTGGAATGACAAAGACTTGGGCTAAGGAGTTAACAAGAAAAGGTGCAACTATAAGAGTTAATGCTATTGCGCCGGGTTATGTAAATACAGAAATGATGAAAACAGTTCCAGATAAAGTTTTAGATCCAATTAGACAAAAATCTTTACTTAAGAGATTGGGAGAACCAGAAGAAATTGCTAATGCTGCACTATTTTTAGGAAGTGATATGTCAAGTTATGTTACAGGACATATATTATCTGTTAACGGTGGGTTAATCATTTAATTAAGGAATATATTAAAAAACAATGCTCCTAGTATATTATTACTAGGAGTACTTTCAAGGAGGAGATAATGTCTGTTAGTATTATTGGAACTGCGCATAGTAAATTTGGAAAATTAGATAAAGATATTTATGAATTAATAAAAGAAATAGGAAAAGAAGCTTTGCTAGATAGTGGAGTAAGTGCATCAGAAATAGGTGGTATTTGGGTTGGAAATTATAGTGGAGGCGGATTTAATAATCAAGAACATTTAGCGCCTACTGCAATTGAAATTGATGAAAATTTCAGATTTATACCTGCAACAAGAGTGGAAAATGCATGTGCTTCTGGATCGGCAGCAATAAAAGCAGCTACAGAAGCAATTGAAGCAGGATCGTGTGATTATGCTTTAGTTATTGGTGCAGAAAAAATGACAAGTTTAGATACTAAAGGAACTACAAAAGTTTTAGCAATGGCATCAAATTGGAAAACAGAAGGAAGTCAAGGAATGACTTTTCCAGGATTATTTGCTGAGTTTGCAAAAGGTTATATGACTAAGTTTGATAAGAGTGAAGAAGAGATGCGTGAAATTTTAGCAATGATTAGTGCTAAAAATTATCAAAATGCATTAGAAAATCCATATGCACATTTACCATTAGATGTAACTGCAGAAGATATTCTTAATTTACCTGACAAGAGAAATCCAATGATTGCTTATCCATTACGGTTAAATGATTGCTCTTTAATATCCGATGGTGCTGCTGCAATTGTTTTAACAAGAACAGATATTGCTAAAAAATTAGATAAAGAAGCAGTTGAAATAAAATCAATTATACATGCAACAGATTATTTAGAAATTAAAAAAAGAGATAATTTTCATTTTGAAGGAGCCAAAGTGGCTGTTAGTAAAGCGTATAAACAAGCAGGCATTACAGTAAATGATTTAGATTTTGCTGAAGTGCACGATTGCTTCACAATTGCTGAATTATTAGCGTATGAAGCTATTGGATTAATTGATAATGGTAATGAAAGAGATGTACTAGATAATAAAATAGTTATGCCAGGAGGAAAATTACCTATTAATGTTTCGGGTGGTTTAAAAGCAAAAGGACATCCAGTAGGTACAACAGGAGTTTCAATGGCTGTATTAGCAACTAGACAATTATTAAATAGAGCAATAGGTAAACAGATAGAGAATCCTAAATATGGTTTAACATTAAATTTTGGTGGTAGTGCTGTTAGTAACTATGCAACAATTTATAAAAAATTATAGTAATATTATAATAATAATAAAATATTTATTTCAAAAAGATGATTTCCTTATTTATAAGGAAGTCATTTTTGATTTCATATAATTTTTTTCAAACTCTTTATCATTACCTTTATAATCATTTTTTCCATTCTTTCTTGTAATTGAGATCTATTTGCAAAACTCATTGCTTTTAAAATTGATATAATAACCACTATTAAATTAATTGAAAATATTTGAGTTACTTGATATTGCAAAAGATAAATGGAAAGATTACAGAATAAAAGATATTAATTCTGAAGTAACACAAACAATTAAGGGTAAGTTAGTTAAATAATATTTAATACGAAATGAGGTAT
>JAUCFZ010000035.1 GCA_030377915.1 Clostridiaceae bacterium HSG29 | reverse complement strand
TACTATACAGTGGAGTTGAAAAACAAAAATAACAGATGAATTAAATTGATTTTTCAAAAGCATAATTAAAATGTTATTTAAACATAGTTGTAGTAAGATTTATGGTTGTATTTAATAGGGTTTTAAATAATTTTATTTATTTTTAAAGATTATTTATTCAATAAATAAGTGGTGTTCATTAATAGACATCCATAAGTTTTTAACTTTGTGAATATTTACGAAATTAAATTTGCTATTTCATTTGATGTTTGTTACATAGCTAGATTAGATGATTTTAGAAATGAATTTATTCATTTTAAATCAGGTGGTTGGAGTGTTAGTTAAGTTAGTTTCCACCTAATTGTGAATGAATCAAATTATATAATTAAATATTTAATCAATGAGAAAAGCAATAATTTATTAATTAGTGATAAAAAGAAAAAAATTAATGGACTAATAAAAGATATTATTAAGTTAAACAATCAAATGATTTTATAATGTTTATGGTTTTGAATAGTGAAGGAAGTTGTTTTTATGAATAGAAAATGGAAAGTATTTATAATGTTTGTTTTATTGATTTCATTGTTGGCTGGATGTAGCCAAAGTAATGCAATTAATGAAGTGGTAGAAAAGAATGAACCTATTAAAAAAGAGATTGTTGTAGAAAAAATTAAAGAAGAAAATATTGAGAATAATCAAGAAAACCTTGATTTTAATGGTTACACATTAATAGAAGTTGATGGTGGAAATTTATCAGGTCATCGAGAACCGAATGTAGTTGTTGATATTGGATTTGGTGAAAGAGAATATTGGGCTTTTACTAATGAGTATGGGCAATTAGTACGAGTTATAGCTAAAAATGTGATACTACAAAATGATAATACTGAAGATGTTTTGTCTACTGGAAGATATTTCAGAGATGAAGCTAAAGTACCTGGAACAGAAAGTCTAGACTTAGATGAAGGACACGTTATTGCTGATTCGTTAGGTGGTGTATCAAACGCTTATAATATTACTCCTCAAGAAAGCATTTAAAATAGGCATGGAGAGCAGGCGTATATGGAAAAAACCATTCGTCAAGCTGGAGGATGTCAAGATTTTGAGGCTAATATTATTTATCCGAATACTAAAACTCAAATTCCAAGTTCTTATAATTTTGTATATTATATTAATGAAAATAAAATAGTTGATAGTTTTGAAAATGGAAACCCTGAAAAAGCAAATGAAGAAATGGGAATTTATGCTAATAATAGCAATGTTGAAGATGATTTATCTTAATAATAATGGACAAGTTACAATAAAAGAAGCTAAAAAAGCAGGGTATAAAATGCCAATAACTTCAGACCATTGGTTGTATAAATATATGCATGATGGTGATGGAATGGTAGGAGAATAATTTAAAAAAGAATAACATATTAGTGACAATATAAAAAGATGTGTGCTATGAATAAGTGGTTTCTTAGAGCCTAGTTATTATTGATGAATGAAAACACCCTAGAGTTATAAGTGGTTAAAATTTGGATAAGCATTATCAAGAAATAACTATTAATATTAACAATAAACAAGCTTAGATAGTGTAAAATATTAACATGAGTTATTAAAAATTAAAGAAAAATACTGTTTCCTAACATAAAAAATAGAAACAGTATTTTTTTATATTTTTAAATTTCAACTGGTATTTTTTATAATATTGCGATATTACAAATCCATTTAAGATTACTGAAATTAAAGGTACGAAAATATGAGAGTTAGAATAAAATGGTATTATTTTGGTAAAGTATTAATCAAATTTTTTTTAGTCTTGGATTGTTAACTTTAAAGATATATAATATTGTAAAAAGGTATATACATTTTTAATTGTTTCATGATTATTGAGAATTTGAAGTTTGAGAATATTCTTAGTGACCTTGTAGATACTACAAAAGAAGAAGACAAGTTGTTTTATGTAATTCAAGAATTTAATAAGCGAATGCTTATATGGTTGCAGACAAGGTATAAACAATTGATATGGGTTATATGTTTGAGGAATTAATAAGAAAGTTTTCTGAAAGCTATAATGAAGAAGTTAGGGTTTGTTTTATATGATAAAAATTAATATTATTCATATAATTAATGAAATGAGTTATACAATAGATATTTATAGAATGATTCCATGTCAATAAGATTGTTTTAAAGGTATTGATAAAATATAATAAGGGGTTGATTAATTGAATAAAAAAGATTGGTTAATAGATTATAAAGAATTGGATAGCAAAGTTTCAAAACTATTTAATTTAGTTTTAGGAAAGCTTCCAAGTACATCGGCAGATAAAATTGACATTATTATAATTGGTTTATTAAAGAGAATTGTTAATAACTATAATGCAGTAAATTTATTGTTTGAAAATGGAATGTATCTTGAATCGTTGATGATTATAAGGTCAATAATTGAAGCAACTTTTATTTTCAATGGTTTTATGGAAAAGCCAGCTGAGACCTATGATAAATTACTTTTGCTATCTCATAATAATAAAAAGGAATTACATAAAAAAGCACTTAGATATGAGAATATGAAGGAAAAAGTTGAAAAGTATAATTTTGATGAATTAGAAGCAAAATATATATCAATTAAGAAATTTTCTAATATGAGTTCAAAAAATTATAGTTTATATAATATTGCTTATAAAATGATTTCGGATGACGTTCATATAAATTTATTTAGCATTGAAAAGCTAATTGTATTAAGAGGTGATAATACATTCGATATAAAAGAAAATTTGGATGAGAAAGATATTGATGAAGCTTATTTCACATTTATATACTGTGTATATATGATTGGAAGTGGTTTAAATAAAAATTATTTGATGGAATTAGATGATGAATTTAAAGAAATCGAAAAATTATTAGAAAAAATAAACTAATTTTTTTTACAATATAAAGTACAAAAATAATACGAAAAATAGTGTTAATTAATATAATTAAGAGTATAATTTAGTTAGACATTACATATAATAAATAAAAAAGGAGGAATATATTGATAACATATTTTAAAAATCAACGTGATTTAGCAGAAACTTTAAATAAATATATTGATGATTATTGGGCTATGAAAATATCGGAAAAAGATTTAATTGACTATTTAAAACAAGTTTATAAAAATAATAAAGACAAAATAATTAAAGGAAATCAAATAACTTCTGTAGTAAAACAAAGACTTGGGAAAAAAAGATTAGAACTAATAATAAAAATAATGGAAATTGGAGAGGAGAACAATAAATGAAAACAATTAAACAAGCACTGAAAATTAGAGAGAGTGTGTTTGATGAAAGTAAAAGAGATGATACTTTAGATTTAGCAAATCTAATTGATAATAGTATTAATGCTAATAGATTTTTTGAAGAAACCTACATTACTGAAGGTATGAAATTATTATTTGAAACATCTTTCAAAAGATTTAGTGGGCAAGCAAGCAATGGTCTTATTAAATTAACTCAAGCTATGGGTGGTGGTAAAACACATAATATGGTTGCACTTGGTGTTATGGCACAAAACCCACATATTAGAGAAACAGTTTTAGATGGTAAGTATAATAGTTTTAAAGAAAATGTAAAAGTTATAGCTTATACAGGACGTGAAAGTGACCTTGAATTTGGAGTATGGGGAGAAATTGCAAAACAACTAGGCAAAGAAAATCAATTTGCACCATATTATTCACCTTTAAAAGCTCCTGGACAAAATGCTTGGATTGAATTACTTAAAAGTGATAAACCAACGCTTATTCTTTTAGATGAACTTCCACCTTATCTTGAATATTGTAAAACACAAGCTTATGGAACTGGTACACTTTTAGATATTACAACAACTGCATTATCAAATTTATTTAATGCACTTAATAAAGAAGAACTTCATAATGTGTGTTTGATTGTATCTGACCTTGATGCAACATATCAGCAAGGTTCACAAGTTATAAGAGGAATTTTCGATAATTTGTCAAATGAGATAAATCGTTCTTCTACTAATATTGAACCAGTAAGTGCTAATACTGATGATTTATATAATATTTTAAGAAAAAGATTATTTACTAAAACAGCTAAACAATCAGAAATTGATGAAATTGCATTAGCATATCAAGCATCTGTCAAAGAGGCTAAAGAAATGAGATATACAGATGAAAACCCAACTGAAATAGCAAAAGGGATTCGTTCATCTTATCCTTTTCACCCATCGATTAGAGATTTATTTGCAAGATTTAAAGAGAATCCTGGTTTCCAACAAACTCGTGGTTTTATTAGGCTTACAAGAGTAATGGTTAAAGGATTGTTTAAAGATAATGGGCTTGCTAGTGAAAGATATCTTATTAATCCATATGATATTGACCTTAATGATAGTGAAATGGTAACTATTATAAAAAATATTAAACCAGAACTTTCAAATGCAATTAGTCATGATATTGCTTCTGAAGGTAAATCAGTTTCAGAGTTGTTAGATATTACGACAAAATCTACTGACATGCAAGATGTTACAAAACTTATTCTTATGGCTTCATTAGCTAAGGTAACTGGTAGTGTCGTAGGTCTTACACTAAATGAAGTAATTGCTTATATTGCAACTCCAGGAAGAGATATTACTAATATTAATAAAGGTCTTGAAGATTTAAAAATAAGAGCTTGGTACTTATATTTTGATAGAGACAATAGATTGTTTTTTAGAAAAGTTCAAAACGTAAATGCTCAATTAAATGATGAAATAAGAGGATTTACTTATGACCAAGCTAAATTGCATATTAGAGAACTTTTAAAAGAACAATTTAAGCCAAGTGTTAGCGATTGTTATCAGGATGTAATGGTATTTCCATCAATAGAAGAGATTGATTTGAAAAAAAATAAAATTTCATTAATACTTACTGAGCCTAATAAGAATAGTAATGGTCTTCATGAAGACTTGTTAAAATTTTATGATGATGCAACTTATAAAAATAGAGTTATGTTTTTAACGGGTCAACGAGTAGCAATGGATAATTTAATTGAGATAACTAAATCATATAAAGCAATTGAAAATATTATTTATCGTATGGAGCATGAAGATAAAGTTGAAGCAAGAGATAGTGAGTTAATTCAAGCAAAAGATATACATGATAAAATTAGTGTTAAATTATTTTCAAATATTAGAGAAGCTTTTATTACTCTTCATTTTCCTATAAAAAAGGGTTTAGTAAGTGAAGATTTTAAAATGTCATTTGAAGCTAATCACTTTAATGCAGAGAAACAAATTAAAGATGTTCTTCTTGAAGCAATGAAATTTACAAATGATATTGAACCATCAAAAATTAAGAACAAATTTGAAACAAGAATATTTACTCAACAACGTATGACTTGGAATCATATTACTGATAGAGTTGCGACTGAAACTTCTTGGCAATGGCATTTACCAAAAGCACTTGATGATTTAAAAACAGATTGTATTAGAAAAGGTCTTTGGATTGAATCGGGAGGATATATTGATAAAGAACCACCAGCACCAACAACGTCTGTAAATGTTATTGAAACACATAGAGATAATGAAACTGGTGAAGTTACACTTAAAATTGTTGGAACAAACGGAGATACCGTTTACTATGAAATTGATGATGATGCCACTACTGCTTCTGCACAGGTTAAAGATTTAACTAGTTTTAAAACTCAAGAACTTAAATTATCATTTCTTTGTGTAGATTCTTCTGGTACTAATGGAACTGGTGAGCAATTAAAATGGACAAATAAAGTTACAATTAAATATAAACCATTTGATGAAGATGGAAACAAATATATAGAACTTAAAGCAACTTCTCCAGATGTTAAAATCATTTATACTACAGATGGGTCTAATCCTGCTAATGGTGGTGGGACATATCTTGAACCGTTTGAAATTCCAGTAGGAGCTAAATATGTACAAGCTATTGCTGTAAATGAAGAAAAAGGAATTTATTCAGAAAAATTTCAATATGAAGTTAAAGACGATAAATTTGAAATAGATAAGAAAACACCTGTAAAAATGTTTGAACCATTAATGCCTACTTCAACAAGTGAAACTTATAAAATTCTAGATGGATTAAAAGCTGTGGATACAATTATTAAGGGAGTAGATATTACTGTATCAGAAAAAGGTGGTAGTAATAATGGATTTATGGTTTTAAGCTTCGGAGATATTACAATTAATAATATTGATGAATTAATTAACCAACTAAATCAACTGACAGACAAATTTTTTGTAGACAAAAAATATGAAGTAACTGCAACAATTAATAATGTTATTTTTAATACTGGTCAATCATTTGAACAGTGGATATCTAATCAAAAATCTACTGTAGATGCTTATAAAAATAAAATAACTCAATAAGGAGGAAATATATTGGCAAAAAGAAAAGCAATTGGTTTTGGATATATTCCAGAAGAAACGAAACATCATTTCTTAATTAGAATACCGAGAAGCAAAAAAAGTGACGTTGTTATATATGAGCGTTTTGAATGGGATAGTACTGAAGAACAAACATCAGATATAATTGAATCAAATATTAAAGTAATAATTAATCGAGAAAAATGGGATGCTGTTAAAAATATAATTGAAAAGGAATTTAATAGAAGACTTCAAATCAATAATATTCTTGTTGGTAAATTTAAGAGTGGAGATATTCCGCTTGAAAGATTATTTGGAAAAGAACTTACTCTTCTTTTATGGGCGATTGAAGATTCAGACCCATCATTAATTACTACAGCACTTAAGAACTGGTTAGGTTTATCTGCTGAAGAAAGATGGTGGTTGTTTACAATGACAAATGCATCAACTGGGAATTACGGTAATAAACGTGGTTGGAGAATAGCTGTAAGATATGCACTTACTGAAAACCCTATTAACGACCGTAATGGAATACAAGGAAATATAACAGAAATGCTTTATAAACAATTATAATAATATGGGCAGAGGTTTTCTCTGTCCTATTTCAAATAAATTTGGAGGTAACAAATGCTAGATTATACAAAATCATTTATAGAAACACAATTTCCTGTTTCTAAAATATCAAAAGAAAGTTATAAAGAAAGAAAAGCAGGTGCATCTCAAACGCTTACGGGTCTTGGTAAATGGTGGGGACGTAAACCACTTATATTAGTAAGAGCGACACTATTAGGAACTTTAATGCCTGTATCAGATGACCCGATTAAAGATAGAGAAATTTTTTTAAAAATACTAACAATGGATGACGAAGGTTTATTTAAGCGTAAGACAAAATCAATTAGTACTAAGGATGTATATAAGTTATCTAATAGAATTGAAAAAGAAAAATTTTTTACTGTGGATTCATGTGACGAAAAACCAAAGTATGAAAGTGGTTTAGACAAAGAAGCAAAAGGATTTCTTCAAAAACTTATTTTTAACAGGCTTTCTTATGATAGAAAATTGAAGTATTGTGAGAGACCTGAGAACTATGAATTAATAGATAATGAATCTTGGTCAGAAATAAACAACCATCTTGGTACTACTGCCACAAACTTACAGGAGTTAACTGAGCAACTTGGTATTAATAGATTTGGTCATAGACTAAAAGTTGGAGATGCTTTTGCTGGTGGTGGTTCGATTCCTTTTGAATCAGCCAGAATGGGAGCAGATGTATATGCTTCTGACTTAAACCCAATAGCTACTCTTCTTAACTGGACTGCACTTAATATTGCGAGTACATCGAAAGAGGAAATAGAAGAACTCAATGAATTTCAGGATAAAATTTATGAAGCGGTAGATAAGCAGATTATTGAATGGAAAATTGAAAAAAATGAGTTTGGACATAGAGCAGATGCATATCTATATTGTAATGAAACAATATGCCCAGAATGTGGATATAGAGTCCCTTTAGCTCCATCTTGGATTATTGGAAAGAAAACGAAAACAGTTGCGTTATTAAAAGATAATGGAGCTGATGGATACAATATTGAAGTGGTAATGGATGCGAATAACGAGCAGTTTTCAGAAGCAGAAAAGTTAATTACTTTCAAGAAAGGAAAACTTGTCTGTCCTAATTGTACACAAGTGACTCCAATATCTTCAATTCGTGGTGATAAAAAAGATGGAAACAAAAAATCGATTTATGGTTTAAGACTTTGGGAAAAAAATGAATATATTCCGAGGTTAGATGACGTTTTTCAGGAAAGACTCTATGTTATCCGTTATGTAGGAGATAAAGGTAGATATTATACTACACCAAGCAAGATGGACTTAGATAGAGAGCAGAAAGTAATTAATATATTATCCGAAAAATTTTCAAATTGGCAAGAAAAAGGTTATATACCGTCTTCTTTAATTGAACCTGGTTATAATACAACACAGCCTATTCGTGAACATGGATGGAAATATTGGCATCAACTTTTTAATCCAAGACAGCTTCTTATTACTGGGTTACTTATAAAATTGGTTAATGAAATGGCTGTGAGTAAGAAAGAGGTTGGAATTGGATTATTAGGGATTAATAAATGTGTTAATTGGAATTCGAAATTAAGTATTTGGCACACAGATGATACTCACAATAGCGAGCAAATGTTCTATAATCAAGCTTTTAACACACTTTTTAACTATTGTTGTAGAGCTTTTATTCCTCTAAAAAACATTTGGCAAGTAAAGACAAAAGGAATTAAATCGAGTTGTATAGACCATGAAATTGACTTGATAGATGCTAGAACTATTAGTAAAGAAGCTGATATATGGATTACCGACCCGCCATATAGTGATGCTGTAAACTATCATGAATTATCAGAGTTGTTCATAGCATGGAATAACGGTTTACTCACAAAAAACTTTACTGGTTGGTATGCGGATAGTAAACGTGCATTAGCAATAAAAGATATTGGTAAAACATTCAATGATAGTATGATTGATGTTTATAAAAACCTTGCGAATCATATGCCAGATAACGGATATCAAGTAGTAATGTTTACGCATCAGGATGTTAAAGTTTGGTCTGAGCTTTCTATGATTTTATGGTCGGCTGGTTTAAGAGTTGTATCTGCGTGGAATATTGCAACGGAAACTGAATCAGGTGGATTAAAAGCTGGAGGAAATTATGTTAAAGGAACTGTTCTTCTAACACTTAAAAAACAGACATCAAATGAAATTGCGTTTCAAGATGAATTGTATGATGAAATAAAATATGAAGTTAAGCATATTATTGATTCAATGAAAAATATTGATGATAAAGATGACCCAGATTTCACTGATGCTGACTATTTACTTGCGAGTTATGCATCATCACTTAAGGTATTAACAGCTTATAAAGAAATTGATGGTATTGATGTTGAATATTGGTTAACTCAACCTCGTAATTCAAAAGAAGAAAACCCAGTTGAGATGCTTATTAATAAAGCTGTAAGAATTGCCTATGACTATCTTATTCCAGAAGGATTTGATACTTCATTATGGAAAGACTTAAAACCTGAAGAGCGTTTTTATATTCGAGGTCTTGAAGTTGAAATGAGTGGTGTTGCAAAAATATCTTCTTACCAAGAACTTGCCAGAGGTTTTGGAGTAAATGATTATAAAGATATGTTTGCAAGTTTTAAAGCAAATTCTGCAAGACTTAAGACTCCATCAGAATTTAAAATGGCATTTTTAAATGGAGATGGTTTTGGTTCGACACTTTTAAGACACTTATTTGTTGCAATTTACGAAACAACTGAAAATAAATCTACAGTAGAAGGAAGAGGATACCTAAAGAATGTATTTCAAAAAGATAATCAATATTGGTATAAAAAACCATTAATGATAGAATTATTGTCATTTATTGCAAATTTAGAATATGTAGACCATATGAAACATTGGCATGAACATGCTTATTCTGCTAAAATTCTTAAAGAAGCACTTAAAAACGAAGGTGTATAGGTGAAAATATGATAACTAGATATTCATCAAGAAGAGAGTCTATTTCAGATTCTCTTCTAAAAGATAAATTGAAAAATGCAAAATCATATGACCGTATTGCAGGTTATTTTAGAAGTTCAATTTTTGAAGTTGCTGGAGAAGCTTTAGATTCTATTCAAGGAAAAATAAGAGTAGTTTGTAATTCGGAGTTAATGATTAAAGATGTTAAAACAGCTAAGATTGCTAATGAATCCATTAGGAAAGAATGGTGTGAAGCAAAACCTGAAGAGATTAAAGGTCAAGGAAAGAGATTTAAAAAACTATATGAATATCTAAGTTCTGGGAAACTTGAAGTCAAAGTACTTCCAAGTAAACGATTCGGTCTTGTTCATGGTAAAGCTGGAGTTATAACTCTAGAAAATGGAACTAAAACATCTTTTTTAGGTAGCATAAATGAATCTAAAACAGCCTGGAAACTTAATTATGAGCTTGCTTGGGAAGATAACTCACTAGAATCAGTAATTTGGGTTCAGGAAGAATTTGAGGCTCTGTGGAATGATGATTATGCAGTGCCTTTATCTAATTTTGTAATTGAAGATATTAAAAGGATATCTGAACGTTATGTAATAGATGATGTTGATGATTGGAAAACAGATGAAGACAATTCCCCTGCACAAGTTGCAGTAGAATCACCAGTATATCGTGAACAACTAGGATTATGGGAACACCAAAAATTCTTTGTTGACCTTGCATTTAGAGAACATAAAAAGCCTTATGGTGCAAGATACATACTTGCTGACCAAGTTGGTTTGGGTAAAACAATTCAACTTGCTATGACAGCTCAGTTAATGGCACTTTATGGAGATAAACCTGTACTTATTATTGCTCCTAAAACCCTTCTTTGGCAGTGGCAGGAAGAGTTAAATGACTTATTAGATTTACCAATAGCAGTTTGGGATGGTAAGAGATGGATTGATGAAAATGGACTTTCGTATCCTAATAACGGTGTCAAAAACATTACAAAGTGTCCAAGAAAAATTGGAATTATATCACAAGGATTAATTACTGCACGTTCTGAAGCAGTTAATTATTTATTATCTAAAGAATATGAATGCGTTATAGTTGATGAAGCACATAGGTCAAGACGTTCAAATCTAGGAGAAGGAAAAGAAAATCATTCTCCAGATATGAACAATCTTTATGCTTTTCTTGTTGAAATATCAAGAAAAACACATAGTATGTTACTTGCAACAGCAACTCCAATTCAATTATATCCAATAGAACTTTGGGATTTGATGAATATTTTATCACAGAAAAATGATTCTGTTCTTGGTTCTCAATCTTCATATTGGCGTAAAACTGCTAAATTAAATGAAGGATTAAAGTTAATTATGGGGCAAGAAAAGAAGAAATTCTTTGACCCAGAAAACTGGGAATGGATGAGGAATCCTTTTCCACCAAAAAATGAACATCCTAAATTTAGTCAGTTACGTACAAGGTTAAATTTAAAAGATGAAGAGTTTGTAATTAGTAAACCTTCAACTGCACTTTCTCAAATAGAAAATCAATTTATAGGCAATATTTTAAGTTATGGATTTTATGAAAATTTTAATCCATATATTAGACATGTTATAAGAAGAGAAAGAAAATATCTTGAGGAAACTGTAGACCCAACTACTGGAATACCATATTTACAAAAAATAAATGTAGAACTTTATGGTGAAGGTGATGATGGAGCTTTAATATTAAATGGATATTTGAAACAGGCTTATGAATATGCTGATGAACTTTGTACACTTCTTAGTCAAAGAGCTAAAGGTGCTGGTTTCTTTAAAACGTTACTTTTAAAACGAATTGGTAGTTCAATTGAAGCGGGAAAAAATACAGGGCTTAAAATGCTTAATGAGTGGGGTTCTGGTTTTGAAGAATTAGCAAATGAAGATGATGATGCCTCAATTTATGAAGAAAACAATATTAAAAACTTAACGGAAGAAGAACATGATTTATTAAGTAAATTTGTTGAAGCACTTTCATCAAATACTGCTATTGACCCTAAATATACTAAAGTTGTTAGTTTATTAAAAGATGATAAATGGCTTGATAAAGGAGTAATTATTTTTTCACAATATTTTGATACTGCTAGATGGGTTGCAGAAAGTTTATCAAAGGAATTTATGGAATTACCTATTGCTCTTTATGCTGGTGGAAATAAATCAGGTGAGTATTTAGATGGGGATTTTAAGAGAAGAACAAAAGAAGAATTAAAAGCTGGTGTTAAAAAACATGAATATAAAGTTATGATAGGAACAGATTCAGCTTCAGAAGGTCTCAATTTACAAGCACTAGGAACTCTAATTAATCTAGATTTACCTTGGAATCCTACTAGACTTGAGCAAAGAAAAGGTCGTATTCAGCGTATTGGACAAATTAATAATACGATTCATGTTTTTAATATGAGATACAAAGATTCTGTGGAAGATAGAGTTCACGATTTATTATCTTCAAGACTTGAAAATATTACAAGCGTATTTGGACAACTACCAGATACTTTGGAAGATGTTTGGATTGATGTTGCTAAAGGAGAAATTAATAATGCAAAGCAAATAATTGATAATGTTCCTGAAAAACATCCATTTGAAAATAGATATAATACAGGTGTTGAGAAAATTGATTGGGATTCTTGCTCTAAAGTGCTTGATAAAAAAGAAAAAAGAAAATATTTTAAAATAGGATGGTAATACTAAGAAAAACAATATTAAAATATTTCAAGAGAGTATTTTTTCCTCATGCATTTAAAAAATTGTTTCAGGATAAAGAATTTTATAATACTATAATGCAAGAAATTGGTAAGGAAACGTATAAAAGCCTTAGGAATGATTAAACGATTTGGAATAAATGGTAAAGAAAACTGAAAATCATATTGAATGAATATTTGAATATAACAAATAATAAATTTTATTAGAGGATAATTGAAAGAAATATTAGAATGAATAGAGAGATAGTAAAATTTTGTTCTAAGAAAGGAATGATTATTATCGAAAAAACAGTAACCTATTTATATCCAGATGCTAAAAATGCATCTAATTTAAAAATGTATCAAGATAGAACTAATCAAATAAAGGCGTTATATTTTACCAAAGAAAGTATTAAAGAAATTGAAAAATTGCCTTCATCAAATAGTTATGCGGTTTATTTTCTATTTAATAATAGCGAGATTGATGAAAAACGTGTATATATTGGACAATCAATGAATGGTGTTAGAAGAATAAGTGAACACGTTAAGAATAAAGAATTTTGGACATATTGCATTATGTTTGTTTCCGATAATAATAGCTTTGATAAATTAACAATTGATTATCTTGAATATAAATTTATAAAGAAGTTTAAAAAAAGCAGTTATGTATTAATAAATAAAGACCTTAGAAATCAAGAACCTAATGTTAGTATATATGATAAGCCAAAACTTACTGTTTTTATTGAACAGATAGAATTTTTACTGAATGCTGAAGGAATTACTATAAGTGAGTTTATAGCAGATAATGATGAGCTAGCTTACTACTATCCAAGTAAAAAATATAAAGCTAAGTTATTTGTGAAAGATGGCAAATTTATTTTAGAAAAAGAAAGTGAATTAAAAAGACCTTTAGAATCAAGCAAAACGTGGAAAAACGATAGGCATTATAAAAGATTCAATAAACTAATAGATGATTATATTGAAGATGAGAAGGTAATAGAAGAAAATGGTAAAATAATAGTATTAATTAATTTAGTTTTCAATGCTCCTTCTACGCCAGCAAATTTAATTACTGGATATTCTGAAAACGGATGGCTGTTTTTTAAAGGTTTAAATGAGTTGAGAAATAACTAATTTATATTTTTAGAAATTCATCTATATCTTGGAATATCAATCATAATATTAATGAATATATTAAATGCTTAGTGATACTTTTATGTATAAATAAAAAATCTCTTTAGAATAATCTGAAGGGATTTTTTTATATTATAAATCTTTAAATAATTTTATTTATTTTTAAAGAATTACCTGTTAAAGTAAATTAGTTAGAAAAATTACCACTAAGTCTAGTACTGATGAATTGTTGAATAATTTAGTAATTTTTGGCTTAAAAAGTAACACATTTTATAGAGAAATATTAACATTAAAAAAGTCTTAGTTCTGATTGAACCAAGACTTTTTCCATGTGTTTAAACTAATTGAAATCAGTAACTTTCAAAGGGCTATCATCAATTATGGTAATAGCATCTTCAAAATCGTTAAATAAGATGACGTTACCATTTTGGTGTATGCATGCATACTGTAGAATTGATGAATCGTTATTATCATCATAAAATACTAATTCGTTATAGATATAAGTAACAAGTAATCCTTTGTGCTTTATATGAGCAAAACATAATTCGTCTATATTAAATTGGTTTTCAAGAGCTACTTGAATAATCACACTAATACCATACTCTTCACACATTGACCACTCATTTTTAATTTCATTTTTTTTGACTAAATCGTTAATAGTTACTTCTTTGGTTAAATTAATTTTCATTTTTTCCTCCTTGGAATTTGATTGTTTGTATTCATTGAAAGTATATGTTTTATTTTGTGATTTGACTATTAAAAAGTAAAAAACAGCAGTAAAATGTGTTTGTTCTATCTTAAGGTGCTTTTCAATCTACGGTAACTTTATTTACAAATGAAATAGAGTTAACAATTTGAAATACGTTACATTTTTATATATTTGAAAATTCATTAACGGCTGTTATCTTTATTTTAACTGGTATACTTACGATGTATTCTTTTTAAAACTATTGATTTTGTTAATAAAATTTCTTTATCAAAGCTTTGTGTTTTATTATTTTTTTTTTATAGTAGAAATAAATCTAGTATTGATTTGGAATTGATTTTTAAATTTGTTATAGAATATCTTTTAATATTTGTTGGATTTTCAGTATATTTTTTTGCATATTTTCCTCCTTTAGTTAACTGTTTTTATATTATAGTATTTAAGTCTTTTAAATATAAGAAAAATATTTAATTTTTCAAAAAAACATAATATTTTAGCGAAATTTTATGTTTTTCATGTGGTTTAAACTGACATATTTTTTGCATGAATGGAAGCTATAGATTTGCTTATATAAATATAATTAAACCAGTAGAAGATAATACTATTTTTCAATTGGTTTTGTTTTCTTTTAAAATAGAAAGATTGATAGTGCTAATCTGGCATTCTGATGATAATTCTTGGACACGTTTGAATAATCTACTAATTTCTCCATTTTTAGATACAACTTCAGTGTTATAAGTTTGTTTGATAATTTTATATTTGAT